>CAJTVI010000006.1:0-76109 GCA_910579545.1 uncultured Oscillospiraceae bacterium
CATGCGTCTTTTGGCAGGGGCCCATATGCCCCTGCCGGGGGATGCAGGGGGAGCGCAGAGGGGGAAGGCAAAAAGCCCTGCCCGCGGCTGCGCCCCAAATGCGGCCCGTTGGTCAAGCGGTCAAGACGGCGGCCTCTCACGCCGCAAACGGGAGTTCGATTCTCCCACGGGTCACCATTTTTTCTTTCAAATGGGTGCTGTAAGGGTTCGTATGCCCGCCGCAGCGCCCCAGTATGCACCCTTAGCTCAGTTGGTAGGCCAAACAGGTTACACTTGAGCGAGGATGTGCAGAAACTCAAAAACAGGATTGGACGCAGCAATGCGGAAAATCCTCATATGCACCCTTAGCTCAGTTGGTAGGCTATGTGTGGCAAGCTCAGGCAGAAATACCAACAACAACCGAATACTGGATTGGACGCAATATCGCAGAAAATCCAAGCGTGCACCCTTAGCTCAGTTGGTAGGCTATGTGTGGCAAGCTCAGGCAGAAATACCAACAACAACCGAATACTGGATTGGACGCAATATCGCAGAAAATCCAAGCGTGCACCCTTAGCTCAGTTGGTAGAGCAGCTGACTCTTAATCAGCGGGCCCAGGGTTCGAGTCCCTGAGGGTGCACCAAACCCATATAATCCGAACCGAATTTTCCCTGTGGGAGATGGGTTCGGATTATTTGTTTCTCTTGGTAGATATGAGGAAACCTATTTTCGGAACGGGGTGAAGCGGAGGCGGTAGTGTCAAGGGTTATGCGCAAATATGGCTGCCGGTCTTGTTATGATGGTGATTCTTCAAGGTTTGTCCCTGCCTGCTTTTACAAGGCATAAGGAGGCCCACAAAAACCGGCAAATGTTTTGATTTATCCTTCACCGACAGGCCCGATGATTTCCTTGATACTCTCCAGCGGCTGCTCAAGTTTACCAATAGAAGATAGCGTAACCGACACTACAACACCCGTATCCGTGCCGTCCCCATCCGGCACGGATACAATTTTGCCGCACCGAAGGCCAGGGTCATTCGTGCGGAAAAGCCTGGTTTTGCCGCTGCCCAGCAAGGATACCCGGCAAAGGCAGACCATTTCTGTCGGGGCGGGTGATGCTGGTTTTCCGCACAGGGCAGACGCTTCGGAGGGATCAAATGCTCCTTTTTTGCACGGCTCATCAGCCCCGTCCAGTGTGTCACACGCTCCATCAGCCTCAGGCCCGGAAAATTTTGCCGCGGCTTCTCTTGCGCGGCGCAATGCATCGTGGTATTCCTGCCGGGTCTCATAATTCTCCGGCTCAACGCCAAATTCGCTGCCATCCTCGCAGTTGAGCCGCCACGCATATCGGTTGTCGATGGTTTGGTTATAGGTTCGGTAAAGCAGTGTATCATCTGTGTACGTGGGCAATTTTTTTGCTTCTTCTTCCCTTTGCATTGCCTTCACTGCGCGCAGCAGGCCGAATAACGCGCCAAACGACACCATCTCACTGGTAAACGTGGAGCGCCGGTACCAGCTGTTCGGCCGGAACATACTGATCCAGTCGCGGAACATCAGATATTTAAGGTGCCAGCTGTGAAATGCCCAGTTGGATTTGAGAAATTCTATTGCCCTGCCCTTTGCATAAGCGCGCATGGCCTGATATTTGGTGATGGAGCTCATTACAGTGGCCCCCAAAAAGCCGGTTACAGCCTCTATGATGGCCCCTATATATGATTCAGCAATATTGTTCTGACTGGAGTTTTTTCGGTAAGTTTTCCCGCGCCTTCTGCCCATCCCCATGCCCTCCTTATTCTACCCCCAGCGCTTTGAAAACAGCATCCTCCGCGCTTTGGTAAAAAATCAGGCTGAAACAGCCAATCAACTCAGAGGGTACCGCCGCAAGGTCGGCTGCCGAGGTGATGGGCAGCAACACCTTTTTTGCCCCGCTGTCCAGGCAGGCCTGCAGCGTGTTGGCAAGCCCCTCCACCTTTAGGATGGTACCCGCAATGCTGACGTCGCCTAAAACGGCCAGGCCGCTGACCGTGGGCTTGCCCATGGCAACCGAGGCCAGGGCGATCAGGGTGGGCAGCGCCAGGGCCTGCGCCGGGCCGATGCCCTGCAGGTCCTGATAGTTGACGATGTAATCTCTGGTTGTGGTGCTGATTTTTCCGCTGATGCGGTTTGCGTTTGCCTTCAGGTAGTGAAAGGCCGTGTCCGCTGCTTCCTTGCTTTGGCCGCTGGCCTGCAGGCCGGTGCGGGTAAATTTTCCGCTGCCGGGCAGCATCTGAGACTCCAGCCGGAACACCCCCAGCATACCGGTTTTGCCCTGCGAGATGGTGTATATCTGCCCGGGGCTGCACATCCCCTCCGGGATCAGCCTGCCGCTGCTTTGCTCCGGCACCGGAACATACCGCTCCTCAAAGCTGTCCAGGTCAATGTAAGAAAAATTGACCTCGTAAAACTCCATGCCGCCCAATTTTTTGAGCTGCTCCTTGACCCGGCGGCGCATTTCCAGCGCAAACACCAGAATCTCCTCCAGCTGCTGCTTTGTATACTCTCCATCCGGGTACAAAAGCTTTACAAACCCGCCCACGGTCTTGCGCACAGCAATGGTATCCCGCTGGTTGAGGGCCTTGCCCAGACGGAAAAATTTGTCCAGCGCATCACCCTGCTGTTCCTTGCGCAGCTCACGGATGAATTCCGACAGGTAATCGGTGATAAAGCCAAGGTCGTTGGTAAAATGCTCCGGCCGGAATTTTGGTACCTCCCAACCAGGGATGTAGCAGTGCAGCCGGTCCAAAAAGGCCGTATCAGTGCCCATTTCGGGCGGGAAGGGGTCAAACAAGCTGGAGGCCTTGAGCAGTACGTCCACGCTCTGGTTGATGTTGCCTACAAACACCATCGAGGCACTGGCGGCCTTTTCCTCCTTGCCGCGCGCAAAAGAACCGGACGCCATATAGTCCTTCATGATCTGCACGCCGTCTTTGTCCTTAAAGCTGATGCCCGCCACCTCGTCAAAGGCGACGCAGTCCCACAGGCCCACCAGCCCCACCGTGCGGCGGGCCATATTGTAAAACAGGTTTGCTACGGTGGTCTGTCCGCCGGACACCAAAATGCTGTTTGGTGAAATTTCCTTGTAAATATGGGATTTGCCGGTGCTGCGGGGCCCCAGTTCACAGAGATTAAAGTTGTTTTCCACCAGCGGAAGCATCCGCGCCAGCAGCAGCCACTGCTCCCGGCGGGTCAGTTTGTCCGGCTCCATGCCCACCGACCGCAGCAGCAGCCGGACCCATTCCTCCTGCGTAAACGCCTTGCGGCCCTGTTTTAGCTCCTCAAGGTCCACATGGGGCATCTGCACCGGGGTCAGCTTGTTGATCTGGATCGGAGAGCCAGTCCGCTCCTCCTCCAGATACTCATACCCGAGCTGGACGATGCACCAGATGCCGCCGCAGAGCAGCCGGTCGAATCGGGTGGGATACTCCTCCGGCACCGGGATGCCCCGGACGCCGAGGTTGGAAAACTCGGCCTCGTAGCGGTCGGTTTTTATGTTCAGGCTCACGGTGATCTTGTCGATGATGGTATAACTCCCGCGCTGGCGCAGCAGCGAGAGGGTCTTCTGTGCCTCGTCCGGCCGGACATAGTTTTCGGCCAGGATGCGCTTGACTGTCTCCAGCCCTTCGGCCACCACCGTTTCGTCCTCCGAACCGCAATACTGCCCCAACAAAAACTCCAGCACATAAACCGGGACGTTGGCGCCCTCCTTGATCTTTTTTGTCAGGTCCTTGCGCACGATACGCCCGCCAAACACCTGCCGCAGCTTCTGGTTGAACTCGCTGCCCGGGTCACCAGCCGGGACGTTTTGCAGTTGTACCTCCATCATAGATCGCCCCTTTTTCAAAATCCAAAGTCATCCGCAAATGGGATGTCGATCACAACCTCCCGCCGGGATACCTCCAGCCCGGTCTGCTCCTCCCGCACCACAAGGTAATACCGCTGCCCGCGGTTGTACGGCTGGTTTTTCAGTGCAAATCGCAGCCGGAATACCCGCTTTGCGGTGTCCGGGTCGGTGCGGTCGGCGCAGCAAACCGCCTCGCTGCTCACCCTGCCGCCCGCGGCGTCCACAAAGCATACCCGGTAAACGGCCGCCTTTACCAGTTCGCCCACCGGCTGGCGCTGTACAAAATCCAGCACCGTGATCAGGTTGGTGATCCGGTCCGCCCGGCTGGCAAGCTCGATCTGGGCGGGGGCAGTTTCGCAGCGGCGCTTTTCGGTGCGTACCTCCAGCACCGGCAGCAGCATCTCCTGGGGCGAGGCCCCGCCATGCACGTAGTTCTGCCCGCCGCCCGGCAGCTTAAAAATATCCCCGCCCACCGGGCAGCAAACAAACCGCGCGTCCCCGCTGCCTAAAAACGGCCCCAGCGGCAGCGAAAGTACCCCCTCGGTCCGGGGCGGGCGATCGGCAATCAGATACCGCTTGGCAGCAAGCTGTACGCTGCCTGCCCCGTCAATCTTGTCGCTCTCGCCAAGCGGGCTGCGCCGGTACAAAAAGCCGTGGTCGGCGGTGATCACAAAATGGCTGGTGTTGGCGCTGGTGGTAAGCCGGCGGATCAGCCTGGCAATCTCCTCCACCGCCTCCTCACAGGCAAAAAAAACCTCGTTTTCGGTGGTTGGCTGGTCGCCCCGGGCGTCGATCTGGTTGTGGTATACATACACCACCTCCTGCCCGGCAAACACCTCGCGCAGGGCCTCTTTGCCCATTGCTTTCAGCGCGTCGTACTGCACGCACCGGCTTTTGGGGGCCTGCCGCTGCAAAACCGCCTGCCGCTCCTTCAGGCTGGCGCAGGGCGCACCGTCCGCAAGCACCCGGCCGTTGTCGGCCAGCTGCAGCTGGCGGTGGGGCAAAAGCGCCGCCATGCCCAGCTGGGTGTAGGAGGGCAGCACCGACAGCATAAACCCAAGCCGCGCGGTGCATTTTTCGTCCGCGGCCAGCCGCTCATACAGGCTGTGGCAGGTCTCGTACCGCAGCGCGTCCGAAACGATCACCACCACCCGCGCCCCGGCAGGCTGTACAAACCGGGCGTAAAACTCCTGTTGGCGCGGCAGCCGGTCCCCGGTCAGCCCTTCGGCCAGAGCCCCGCTCCAACTGGCCAGCGCCGGCGCGAGCCAGTCGCCGGCATAGACCCGTTCCGCCAGCTGCCGCAGTTCTGCAAAGGGGAGCGCGTCCTCCAGCTGGTCGCAATACAGGGTAAAGTGACGGTAATATTGGTCGTTCAGGTAGGCGGCGTCGGCATAGCGGGCGGCCAGCTGCTCCAGGCTGCCCGCAAAGGGCTTTATGTCCGGCCGCAGCAGGCCCCAGGCGTTTTCCAGCGCAAGGTATTCGGTGCGGCGCGCCGCGCCAAAATGGGTGTGCCGGCGCTGGCGGCATAGTTCCGGGATGCTGCACCGGCCCAGCATCGCGCCCAGGTCTTCAGCCAGCAGCCGGCCGGCCGCCCAGCCAATCAGCAGCTCCTCCACCTCGGCAAACACCTGGCAGCCCAGCAGACAGGCCGCCGGCAGCTGGGGCAGCAGAGCATCCGCATGCAGCTGCCGCGCCGCCCAGCCGGCCAGCGCATCGTACTGCTCGCCATACACCCGGCTGTTCATCAGCTGCTCCAAAAAGGCCACCACGCTGCCCGCCCGACCCAGCAGCAGGGGCTGCCATGCCGCCGGCAGCGCCTCCTGCGCGGTTTGGGCAAAGGCGGTAACAAACAGCGCCATGGCAAACCTTTCCAGCGTGGGCTCGGCCTCCTGGTAGCCAAATATAGCCTCGGCCTGCCGCCAAAAGGCCGGCATCAGGCCGAACTGCTCCAGCTGGGCCAGGGTGCGGTTTTCGTCCGCGGCCAGCGATGGTTCCAGCACTGCGCAGCGCACCACCGCCTCAAACGAGGCGGTTTTGTTTTTGCACAGGGCGCCCATCAACGCGGTTTCGATGCTGGCGCGGCTCCAGTGCTCCGGCCGCAGGGCGTAAAAACGCTGGGTGCGTTCCTTGCTTGCAAAAAATCGGATGTACTGCCGCAGCACCGGCTTGCACAGCTCGTCCATGCCAAGGTCCAGCGCCAGCAGCGAGGCGCGGTCGGCAAAAAACTCGCGGGAATACCGCAGGGTGTCGGCCAGGTGGTCCTCCCGCAGGGCGGGCTTGGCAAAGGGCGCGTAGATCAGGTAACTGGTGTTTGGGTCTACGCACTCCAAAAAATATTTGGTGTATAGCTGCCGGCCGGGCTCAAGCCGCAAAAGGCTGGCATTTTGCAGCGCCAGCGCGTCAACATCCTCGGCAAATTCCGCGTCGGCGTCATACCAGAACACCAGGCGGCGGGTATCGCCGCAAAATTCGGCGTTGAGGCGGTCGGCAATTTGGGAGAGATTCAGGTCGGGCATGGGTACACTTCCCTTACAGCGTGTTACTTGATGGCTGCCAAAATTTCAAGGCTGCGGCCGTCCGGCCCGGTCTGCACCTTTTGATAGTTGACCTTGACCCCATCGTCCAGGTCGATGTCGATGCGGGAGAGGGCCAGATGGGCGATCTTTGCGTCATATTCCCGGCATTCCTTTAACTGCTTTTGCAGCTTGGCAAGCCGTTTTTGGGCCGCGGCGGCCTCGCGGGGGGCGCCGGGGGCGTCCATCACTTCCTGCATCCGCGCAATCTCGCGCTCGTATATCCGCTGGATGCGGTGCAGGTACTCCACCCGCACATGGCCGATGGTGTCGGCGTTCCAGCGATGCATGTACACCAGCGCCTTAAAGCCGTTCTGTTTGCCGCTGTCGAACAGCCAATAGATGGGGCGCTTTTGGTAGGTTTTGATGTGGTCCCGGATAAAGTCGGTCAAAAAATAATGGCGGATCACCTCCCGGCTGGTCTTGCCCTTGCCGCCCAGCGCGGCCGCAATAAAGGCGAGGTTTTCCTCCAGCGTTTCCTCCCCATACACCACCCGCACAAATTCGGCCAGCCGGCCCACAAGATCATCGGGGAAATAGGCCTCATCGGTGATGGGGATACAATTGTCCTCATCAGGCAGGAAGGTTTTATATTTGCCGGCGTCCCACTGCCCGCCGGCAAAGGCAAGTCCCTCCATGTCCAGCGAGTAGCGGCCCAGCATGCAGCCCACCGCATACGAAAGCAGCGAGATGATCTCGTCCCGCAGGGTACGCACATAGGCGCTGCCCCGCATGGATTCGGGCACCTCTTCTTTGGTGGTAAAAATGCGGTGTACCGTAACATCCCGGTCGGCTACTTCGGGGGTCAGCTCGTCCTGCAAACCATAGATTTCAATAAAAATGCGGTTGAGCTCCTCCTCGTTGGCCTTGAGCTGCAAAAAACGCTGTTCGCATTCGGCCTGGTAGGTGGAGAATCTGTCAGAGATCAACGCAGACATCATTACTACCTTTCTTTTTGATAAGAAATCATATAGCAGTACAGGCAACCGTCTACATGACTTATGCTAAATTTAGAAATATAGTTGAATTCTGCAAGTAGGTTCTGAATATCTTTCACCAGATGAATCGCCTTATCCTCATCCAGCAAATGGTTAAATTTGATAATTTGTTTTTCTGTATCAATGCACATACCCGTATCATTTACCATTGGATTGTTTGTTGATTTTCCGAAACGGCCACCAAGACTTTCGATTTTCTGACGAAGTTCATTTTCCATTTCGATTACTCCTTTTCATTTATTTAAGAGGTTCGGAAGTGTGGGCATCTGAAATCAGGATTTCTCCCTCCATTTTAATAATCGCAAGATAAAAAAGTAATAAATTTAATGATTTCGCGCTGCTATTTTCTATGCTGTACGCCTTAAGTTATCGGTTTTTACTAAAGTCCTATTTCTTATCATAAAGACTGGATTCGTGTTACTCAATGAATAACAGTTTTTCGATTTCAGAAATACTTTGCTTTGATTGACAAGAATGTATTTCACCCATCGAGTCAACTGAATAACAAATCAACTTTTTCTTTTTATTTTGTATGTTAAGATTTTGCAGAGCATCTCTAAGTGTTTCATGGGTTAACAAAAAGTGTTGACTGTCTGATGGGTGAAGTATAACAGGAAAGTCTTTTTGCTCTATTTCTGATATGTTATCCGCATATGCAGGAATAGCATAATAGGTTTTATTGATATACAATCCCCATTGTTCTAATTGTACTACTACATTCCCCGCATTTGTAACATTGAATGAAAGAACATTATAGGCTTTATCCGAATGAATATTTTTAATTTTCAGTGTAACATTAACTGACATTTTTAGCTTTCTTCTAAATTGAGTGTGCGTTTGATATAAAGCTACGATAACGGCAGCGGTAGTCGAAATAGCGCCCAAGGCATCCCAAAACTGACACATACTCTTGCTCCTTACATTGTTGTTAATATTAGATGAGAGGATGCCTTCTGAAATCCCAAGAGGTTTCAAAAGAATCCCAATTAAGACGTGAGATTTCAATATTTGTTTTGGATACCCCATCAACTTCTTCCTGTATGGTTTCATCGACTATAATTGGGGCCTTTCCAATTGGCCCTTCATGATAATCCAATGTAGGACATAGTATTTTTAGAGCGGACATTGCGATTGTTGAGTTCATATAAGCTAAAATATAGTATATCTGGTCAGCGTTGTTCGGGAAACACACAGAACCTTTGGTTTCAAACATACTGCCTTTTTGACTTATACGCATAGAGAAATCTCCACTTGACAGCGTTGACCATGTTATACCTTCACGAAAATAGTAATCAGTGTTCTGCGGTCTGGATTTTGTTTTCCCGTTATCTCCTATAATATGCCTAATGTCATATCCATCATTTTCCCAATTGACTACATAGTAATTGTTTCCGTACCACTTTCTGTATGGTCCACCTTTGTTGCAAGGAAACCATTTTAGACCACTTGCATTTGCTTCATCTTTGGTAAGTGCAAATCCAATTTTACATAGTGATACTTCAAACCAAAAACGCAAAAACTTTTCATTATCACCAGTTGCAAGGCCTTGTCTTGGCTTTGCTATATCTTCTATTTTTATATTTTTAAACATATTGGAAAATCTCTCACTTGCCCAATAGGCAATGGGCGAGCCGGGGATTTTGGAGAAATTTTCCTGTATAGCAGTGTATAGTGGACAGTGGTCAGTAGAGAGGAAAGCGTTTTCTTTTTCCTGCTGGCTGTTGTAGTTTACCAGCCGGACATAAGAACCCAGGTAACGTTCGATATGGCGATTTTGTAAAACAAAGCTGGTGGTTTGCACTACTTCACCGCCAATTTCTTCAAATGCCCTTGCCCCAAGATGGGCCATATTGATAAGCGTCACCTCCCGCAATTTTATTCGCAGTTTTTCGTAGCTGGATAAAAACATCCAGCTGTGCTGGGTGATCATGGCCTGATAGCCGTCCGGTTTTACGAGCTTTTGGCAGCGCTGAATAAAGCAGGCAAAAAGGTCTGATTTGCTGTCTGGATAATTTCCCTTTACAAATTCGCTCAACCTCTCGTTCATATTCCCGCTGCCCATATACGGCGGGTTGGTAACAATTATATCATATTTTTGCGCCAAAAGCTGGCGGTAGCGGTTGGGCATGTCAAAAAAGCCAAGCTGTCCGGCACTTTGCCCGGCGTCCGGTTCGGCCTGGGCGTATTCGGGCCCCGGCGTTACCAGCGATCCAAAGGCCAGCAGCTCGGGGTCCTCACCGGGGTGGCAGAGGTTGGGGCAGATGCCGCTCTCAAAAAAGCGGCGGTCGTACTGGCGGGCCTTCATCATCACCGCAAAATAGGCCAGCTGGTAGGCGCGCTTGTCCAGCTCAAGGCCGTACAGGTTTTTTTGCACGATCTGCCGGGCCGCGTCCCGCTGGGTATAGCCCCTCGCCAGATAAATCTGCATCAGCAGCTCAAAGGCGTATACCAAAATATGCCCGCTGCCCATGCAGGGGTCGAGGATAGTGGTTAGTGGGAAGTGGTCAGTGGTTGGATTCGTGGTTAGCTGGGCGCGCACTTCGGGGGTCTGTTCGGCTTCGGGCAGGTAGTATTTCCAGCCCATCCGGTCGGCGATTTCCCGCTCTTTTTGGATGCGTTCCTGCTCACTGCTTACTAAACACTGTCCACTGGCCACTAAGCTGTTTACAAAAACCCGCCCCAGCGAGTTCTGCACCATGTACTGCACGATCCAGTGGGGGGTAAACAGCTGTGTGGCCGCGGGGATGCGCTCTTTGGTTACCTTAATATTCTTTTTTAGCAGGGCAAACACCTGCTCCTTTGGCTCGGTGTTGTAATACTGATACAGCCAGCCGATGATCTCTACCTGGCCGATGGGCTGGCCGTTCTCATTCAGGGTGGAAATGTCAAAATCGCTCTGGGCAAGGTCGTGGGTCAGCCGGTAAACCACCCCGTCCTTATCGGTAAACGAGAGGGGCAGCAGCAGCTCGGTGTAATCGTTGGTGGGCTCAAACAGTTCGGGCAAAATGGCGTTCAGCGCGTTGCACTGCTTGATAAACAGCATGCGGAACAGCTCGTCCAGCTGGTTTTGCTGCTTGCAGTGCAAAACAAACTCCCGCTCGTCTTGGGTAAAGGGCAGTCCGGCGTCAAAGGGGGTGGTTACCAGGTCCGGCTCGGTTTTGGCGGGGTTTTCGGCCGAGAGCACCCGCACCCGGCCGGGCAGGTAATCATTTACCTCCATAAACCGGATGGCGATCAGCCGATTAAACCAGGTATAGGCAACCTCCTCCACCAGGCTTTCAAAGGCGGCCTGCCTGTCCATCTGCCGCTCCCGCTGACGCAGCGCCTGTGCCAGGGCCCGGCGCTGGGGGATCTGCTGGCCGCGTACCTCGGCATACTGTTTGGTGCCAATGTCAAAAAATTGAAGGTCCTCGGTGGATTGGGGCAGCGGCTCGGCTGCGCCCTGCCCGGTCACGCCGTAAAGGCCGGCCCGGTCGGCAACCTCCCTGATCAGCCTGCGCCGCGCCCAAACCGCAAAGTTTTTAATGCTTGTTTTGTCCATGTTTGGCTGCCCCCTTCGTTAAAGCTCCACGCTCAAAATGGCGCCCTCCTCAAGGGCGGCCAGCAGCTTCTGCTCCAGTTCGGCGGTACAGCGCCGCACATCCTCGGGGGTTTGCAGCTGCCAGCTGTTCTGGTTGGTAATGCTGCGGATGCTTACGCTGCGGCACGGTTTGGCCGGCGGCGGCACATCCTGCCCGCCGCTGTGTGTATCAGCCGGCGGGGCGGCCTGTATCGCCTCGTGGATTTCGTTCAAACAGCGCACCTTCAAGGCGTCGGCCTCCAGGGCAATCCCCTGCAAAGCCGCCAGGTTGTTGCCGGTATGGGCCTTTTGCCGCAGTTCCTCAAACCGCTCGGCAAAGCGGGCCGAGAGGGCGTCATAGCAGGGCTTGCCCTCCAGCTCCTCCAGCACCCGGGCGCGGGCGGCGCGCACCGCCTCCAGTACCGGGGCGCGGGCCTTGCCCAGCATCTCGCTGTAAGCGGCGGCGTAGGCGTCCAACAGGCCGGGCAGCCGGTAGATCTCGCCATAGGGGGCAGGCCGGCGCAAAATCTCCTCCACCTGGGCGGCCAGGGTTTCGATGGTTTCGTCCACAATATAGGTCTTGCTCTGCTCGTAGATGGCGCTCAGGTGCAGGGCCCGGTCAAAAATGCCCAGCTGCTCACCCGCAAAAAATCGCTTGATGGGCTCGTAATCCTCGGCAAGGTCCAACAGGCTGTCCCGCCGGGCGTCTACCCCCTCAAAAAACTCGCTTGGGCGGCCAGGCTGCAGAAGTTCGGTCAAAAGGCGCTGCCCTTCGCGCACCGTCTGCCGGCCCGGATACCGCGGCTGGCTGGCATACCGGGCCTCCAGCCGGTCCAGCTGCTCCTTTAGTGACGCGGCGCAGCGCAGGTAATCCCGCAGCAGGGTGTCGTCGTCCTCGGCGGTCAGGCTTACGCCAAACAGCTCGCGGGCGGTTTCGCGCACCGCTTTCTTCTGCCGCTCGCCCGCCCGCTCACGTTTTTCCAGCAGCAGCTTTTCCAGGTATTCCTTGCGGGTCAGGCAGCGCACAAGCTCCTCGGGGCTTTTGTTCAGCAGGGTCACAGGCTCACTGTTTACGGTCATGCTCAGCTCGCCATCCCGAAACAGCTTGGCTGTCAGCCACTGGACGTCTGCCTCCACAAAGCCGTAGGGCGGCGCGGAAAAGAACTCCATCACCGCCTTCATCGAGGTTTTCATACGGCGCTGGGTGTTCCGTGCAATAAAATCGGCCAAATCGCGCAGAGCAAGCTGGTTGGCGGGGGCAGCGGCGCCCGCAAGGGTCAGCTGCCGGGCGTTTTGACAAAACAGCGCCCGGATGTCGCTTTCGGCGGTGGGGGTGTCGATATAGCTTAGCTTGTGGTAAACAGTTTCGGCCAGCCGGCCCATCGCCTCGTGCAGGCGCGATGCAACGTCCCGCGCGGGGCTCTGCAGCCGGCTGCCGCCCACATACAACGCGGCATTTTTAAGTGATTCTTCCAAAAACAGGCGTGCCTGTGCCAGATGTTCCCGCAGCTCGGCCTGCTTGTCCGCCTTGATCCGGGCGTATTTGGCCACATCATTGATGGTGTCAAACCGGATAAATTTTTCAATTTGCAGCGCTGCGCGCAGCTCGTCCAAAAAGGTGCGGTCGCCAGGCAGCACCGCCAGCACGCACCGGCTCTGGCTGCTCAGCATCCGCATGGTCTGCTCGTCCGCCAGTTCGTCGCTGTCCGGGGTCAGGATCTTGAGGGTCAGGGGGTGGTTCTGGCCCGCCTTATAGGGCTTGTCGTCCACCACCTGGTTAAAGGCAAACGAGTACCGGCCGTTCATGGCGGAAAAGCGGTACTTTTTTTCGTCATAGATGCCGTCAAAGATCATTTCGGCCGCCTTGGCCCGCACCTCGTCCGGCTCAATGGGCTGGCTCTCAACCGCGCGGTTGATTTCCTGTTCTTCGTTGGTCAAAAACACATAGGCGTTGCCGCTTTTCTGCACCAGGGTCTGGCGGGTCAGCTGCTTGAGCGCGGCTTCCACCTGTGCGGCCAAGGCCAGCCGGTCCTCTCCAATCTGGCTGGCCATCAGGCTGGTCACCTGCTCGGCGGTGGCCTTGATCTCCTTCACATACTTGATCATAAACAGGGTTTTCAGCACGTCCACCGCAAAGCAGCTTTGCTCGTGCCGGGGGTTGAGATACTCGTTTTCCAGCGCGCGGCAGATCACATCCTTGTGGGAGTGGTCGATAAAGTTTTCCAGCGGTTCGTAAAAAAAGTGGAAG
Source organism: uncultured Oscillospiraceae bacterium (assembly GCA_910579545.1). Lineage (GTDB taxonomy): Bacteria > Bacillota > Clostridia > Oscillospirales > Ruminococcaceae > UBA7177. The sequence goes on from CAJTVI010000006.1 coordinate 13,237, forward strand.
GGGATCAGCGCGCCGGGCTGCTCGTCCTTGATGCGCAGGGCGGATTCCTGAAACAGGGCCAGCATCGAGCGGGCGCCGTCCGACAGGTGCTTGCCGGACGCCCCATAGGTGCGGATGGACGTGAGTACGCTGCCCAAAAGATCAAACTGGTAGGGGATAAAGGGATAAACGGCAGCAAAATCCTCCCGCCCGGCGTACAGCTTTTTCTCGATGCCGTCGTTGAACAGCACCAGGTTTTTGATCACGGTTGCCTTTTCGTCATACAGCAGGCGCAGGGCTTCGGCGGCGGGTTCGGTTTTTTGCAGAATCCGCTTCTGGATCACCTCGCTGACGTTGGCCGCCGAGAGCGAGAGCCGGGTGTCGAACCGACCTTGTATCTTGGAAAAATCGTTGCCGCGTATTTTTGTGATCGAGTCGATGTCCTCCTGACTGGTCACGATCACCCAGGCCTTGCCCTGGCAGGCGGTGCCAAGGTCCTCGGTAACGGTTTGCAGGTTGAGCATCAGCCGGGAGTCCTCCCCAATGTACTGCCCGATTTCATCCACCGCAAACACCACATGGTGGTTGCCGCCCCGCTGCCGGATATACCGCCCGACCAGCTCGGCAAACCGCTCAATGCTGATGGCATACGGCTCGGTGGCCTTTTCGCACCAGCTGCGTGCGGCTTCGGCGCTCATAAACCCAATGCCGGCCAGTGCATCTGCCAGCGCGTCCTGCACAAAATCAACGCCGTACCGCTCCTCGCACCAGTCTCCGCCGCCGGCCTCGGCAAAGGCCCGGCAAAAGGCGTCGTACTGGTTCTGCTCGGTTAGCCGCCGCTCCAGATCCGCCACGGCCGGGTATGCGCCGCAAAAGCCCTGCATCTCGTTAAAGGCCTTCAAAAACACCGAGACAATGGCGTCCTTGTCCTGCTTGCCGGTGCTTTCGCCCTTGGAATCAATGTTAAACAGGATCACATCGGCAGGGGTGTTTGCGGCCAGCTGCATATCGGCCAGCACCATTGGGTCGCTGATTTTCTGGTCCGCCAAAAAGTAGTCCAGCGCACACCGGCCGTCCACCGTGCGATTTTCCAGCAGGTAGGCCAGGATTTTTAAAAAGTGCGATTTGCCGCTGCCAAAAAAGCCGGAAATCCACACGCCCATCTTGTCGGTCTGGCCGGTGATGCCGGTTTTGTAGGCGGCAAAAAACTCGGCAAAATGCCGCTGCAGCTCCCGAGTTACCACATATTCTTCCAGCTCCTGCCGGATGTTCTCATCCTCGCCCTGGCCCACCTTTACGACGCCCTTGATGTCGCGGTCGATCGGCTTTTGAAAGAGCTGCCGGATCGTCATGCAAAACCTCCCCTTTCTTAACGGCGGCTATGGCGCCAGCTTGATGGCCCGGTAGTAGTTGTCGTCCTTGATCTCGCCAAACAGGATCAGCTCCTGGCCCGAGAACACACCCGGGTAAAACATCACCACCGGCACACTGTCCACCGCCAGATGCAGGTTATTGATGATTGTGTGCGAGCGGATGATCGGGTAGCATTTGCCAATGCCGGTTAAGAATACGGTCGAGCCCGGCATGATCCGCTCTTTGATATACTCTACGATCAATCCATCGGTGGCGTTTACCCGCACACGGTTTGCAATCACAGTACTTACCTTTTCAAAGCCCTTTTGCTGTTCCAGTGCAAAGCATTTTTCCAAATAGCCCTTTTGCCGCAAAATGTCCAGCAAAATTTCATACAGATCAAATACCAGAATCCGGCTGCCATCGCCGCTGGCCTCGCTTTTGCGCTGCAGATAGGCCACCTGCTGCCGCACATACAGTTCTTCGGCGGCGGGGTAGTCAAAGATGTAATATCGTACCTCGTTTGCCAGCCCCCGCCCTTCCCGAAAGGAGGGCTTTTGCAGTTCTTTTTCCAGCGTGTCAAAGCGTTCCTGCAGTGTTTTTGCCATTCAGCGCACCCCCGAGATAGCCCGCGCAATGCCGGTTTGCCGGCAGGCGGCCAGATAATCACACAAAGCGGGCTCCAGCAGCGGCGGGGTGATCCGCCGCTGCGAACCTGCACAGGCCAGCATTCCGCAGTCGGTCAAAAAGTTCAGATAGCAGCTTGCCAGCCGCCGCCGGGTGGGCTCGGCCCATCCGGCAATCAGTTCACTCTGCTGTTCCTTGCGGCTAAAAAACACCCGCGCATCTGCTTGCTCCAGCGCGTGTGCCCCCAACAGCGCCTTTTCGCGGTACACCTCGTCCACAAATTCAAACAGCAGCCGGTCCTGCCGCAGGATGCAGATCAGGTTCAGCAGCTTCTGGGTTTGCAGCCCGGCGCACAAAAACAGCGCCTGGCCGGCGGCGTCCAGCGCGGCGGCGCGGCGGGTAAGATAGCCGCAGATCCGTCGGGCTCGGTATGCATTTGGCGCGCCAAACAGGTTTTGTTCGATCAGCAGGGCTTTTAGCTGTTCGGGCGCTGCGCCGTCCGCTTTCAGCCGCACGACCTGTTTGAACTCAACAAACCAAAAAGACTGCGCCATAAGCCCGGAGGAATAGTCCCTGGGAGGGTACTGGGGCAGGTTGTTGATAGGCTCCATTGGGTTTTCACCACCTGTTTTTTGCCGCGGCGCAAAAGGGCCGGCAGATGTGCTGCCGGGGCGTTGCCCCTGCCCCCATTTGGGGCGCGGGTTTGTCAAAAAGTGTACCTTTTGACAATCTCCCGGCCGCAGGGTACTGTGCCTTCCGCCTTTGGCAAGGACGTCAAAAAATCGTTGAACGCGGGCCGCTTATCAGGTATAATGACAATGTATAAACCGCTGTCAAAAGGTACACCTTATGACAGCCTATTGTCTGCTGAGACGGTACTCGCGCAGGCGGCGGTAAAAGGTCGCCTCGCTCATGCGGCAGCGCCGGGTGACTTCGGCAAGGGGAATCTGCCCCTGCTCCCACGCGCACACAATGCCCGCGAACTGTTCTGGCAGGGCAATTTCCGGCCGGCCAAACCGCACTCCCTTTGCCTTGGCCGCCGCAATGCCCTCGGCCTGGCGCTGGCGGATGCTGTCCCGCTCGTTCTCGGCCACGAATGAGAGCACCTGCAGCACAATGTCGCTCAAAAAGGTGCCCATCAGGTCCTTGCCGCGGCGGGTGTCCAAGAGGGGCATGTCCAGTACCACGATGTCCACGCCCTTTTCTTTGGTGAGGATACGCCACTGCTGCAAAATTTCCTCGTAGTTGCGGCCCAGCCGGTCGATGCTCTTGATGTACAGCAGATCGTCCTTTTTCAGCCTGCGCAGCAGCCTTTTGTACTGCGGACGGTTGAAATCCTTGCCGGACTGCTTGTCCATGTAGATGTTCTGTGCGGGGATCGCCATCTCGCGCAATGCGATGATCTGACGGTCCTCATTCTGTTCGCGGGTGGACACCCGGATGTAGCCGTAGATGTTTTGCGCCATTCAATTCCTCCTTTCGGGCGGTTTGGGATAGCATCAGAATACAGCAAAGCCCGCCGGAACGTGAGAAGCGTTCCGGCGGGCTTTGCTGGAATTTATGGCCCTGGGTCTGCGAGAGGCGCAGGGCGGTTTCACGCGACAGGCTGATCACTCCGGCACTTAGCAGCTGCAAATCTTTCTGTTGCAGGCGCTTTGTGCGTTCATTCCCTTAACTTTTCCTGTACCAATCTCAGCACCTTTTGGAGCAGCAGAGTAAGTTCAGCCATCTGAGCCTCGGATATATACCAGGTACGGTTTAATTCGTGGGTGATCTCGTTGATCCGCCTGCCCACCACCGAGATGTCCTTTGCAAGCTGGAGATATTCATCCGGGCATCGGGGTACAACATGGCATTTCTCTATGCGGCGGCGGATGTATGGCTCGCGCTTCAGATAAGCGGCTTTCGCCTTTTTGCAGAGCCGGTCATATTCCTGCCCGGTCAGGCGGATCGAGATTTGTTTTTGCCTTTTCAGCATGGGTTTCTCCTTGGATGTCCTGTGATTTTGTTGCGGTTTGGGTATGCTGTGCGCTGGCAGGGGTTTTAGGGGCTTGCCCCTAACAAGGGACGTTATGGCAGGATTTTCCAGAAATGCTGTCATAATGTCATGCTTGCTTGTACTGTGCGCGGTGCAGTTTGCTCTTTTTGGTGGAAACGGAAAAGCCCCGGAGCTGCTGGCTCCGGGGCGGCGGATTGGATGGATTTTTGTGCTTGGGGATGTGGTGGATAAGGGCGTGAGATAGCGATCAGGCGTAAATCAAATCGCGCAGGATAATTTCCTCCGCAGCGGCCTTGATGTTGTTCATCCGCCCTGTCCAGCATAGCGGGTCGGAGGCTTTCAGCCGTTCGTCCACATTTTGCTGCCGGAACATTTGGCCAATCAGTCGCTCCAGCATCTCGCGGGCCTGTTGGTCGGTCTCCTGCAAATGGGCATCCAGCCTGCCGGACAGCAGCAAGCCCGTATAGATTCCCTCACAGTATTCACGCAGATAGCTGCGGCGCAGGCGGCCATATTTGCTGAGCGGCAGCGGTTCTGCCGCATACAAGTTCGGCAGCAGATACCCGTTTTCGGTTCGATAGGTGATTTCCATTTTGGGGCCTCCTTTTTGTGTTTTGTTCTGACATCATCATAGCGCCGCTTGGAAGTACCTGCAAGGCTGTCAAGGGGCGGGGCGACACTTCTCCTGCTCACCGCTCCAAACCGCGCTGGTGGGCTTTCTGGCGGGCTTCCAGCATGCGGATGATATGGGCGACGATTTGTTCTGTTGTAGCGGTGCTGGGAAAGAATCGCTCAATTTTGGAAAGCGGGATGCTGATCTGCCGTTCGCGCGGCGGGACGCTGGGCGGGGCAGCCGCCATGATGGTGTTCAGCTTGTCCGCATCAAGGGCCTGCTCCCGGCTGGCGGCTTTGAGCTGCTGGGCCTGCGAGAGGGATGGGGTTCGGCTTTCGCTGTCGATGTACTCATAAAACTGCCGCTGTTCCTCTGGCTGAAGATAGGACAGCTCCACCGCCGGATTAAATTTCAGCTTTTTGTCCTCGACCATCCGCTGCAATTCGGGGATCAGCTCATTCAAGCGGATGTAGCGCTGAATTTGATTGCGGCTTTCTCCAGCATCCTGAGCCACCTTTTCATCGGCTCGAAAATGTGTCCCAACTTGGGCCAAATTATTTTTTGCTGGCCTGCCCGCCTTTCGCTTGATTGCCTCCAACTTCATCTTGTACGCCCGTGCCTTTTCAATCGCGTTCACATTCTCGCGCTGGCAGTTGGAATCCACCATCAAAATTACCGCCGTGTCATCGTCCATCTCCCGCACGATCACCGGAACCGCCTCCACGCCCGCCAGCTCACAGGCCCGCTTGCGGCGGTGGCCCGCGATCATCTCAAACCCGCCCTCCGGCAGGGGGCGGGCGATCAGAGGCGTCAGCACGCCGTACAGCCGGACGCTCTCGACCATCCTCCGCATCTCCTCATCCTCCCGTACCTCAAACGGATGGTTTGGGAACTCATGCAGCTGCTCCGGCGGCACAAGCTGCACCTTTTCGAGCGCGGCATCCTGCCGCTCCTCCTCGGTGCTGAAAAGGATGCTGTCCAGCGAGGGCAGCTTGATTTTGCTGCCATACAAATTATTTTTTGCGTTTTCCATGCTTTGCTCCTCCTTGCTGAAATAGAAAAAGCCTTTTGCAGCCATCCAGTTTGGGATGCGCAAAAGACACACAATGTTTTATCTGGCTTGTACCTGTCCCTAAACCCGCTGGAAAGGATATCTCTTTTCAGCCTGTATAGCTTATATATATAATGTATCTTTCAGCAGGTATATAGGGATAGGGGGAGTATGAGGGGGAAAGGGGGCTATGCGGTAGTGCTGTCTGCCGTTTTCTTGTCTTTGGCCTCTTGTTGCTTTTTCCATTCAGCAAATTCACGCTGACCTTCCTCGCTCTCATAAAAGGCGAGGATGTCCGGCATGATGCACCGTGCAATCATTTCAATCTGGTGCTGAGGAATGTTCGTGTTGTTGATCAATTTTTTGCGTCTGCTCAAAGAATACCTCCAGTGTTATATTCAATTTTCAAGGTCCTGATGATTCGGTTCTGCCTGATTAATTCCTGCTGCTACACATACTGTGCCTCCTTTCCTGTATACAAAAAGCCACGCTCACCATCCGGCTTGCGTGGTTTTAAGGGCCCATTTTGTTTTCGTACTCAATAAACCGCTTTTTAATCGCCTCCATTCGTTTGATCACGCCGCTATGGTTTTTATAGCCGAGTTTTTCGGCGATTTCCTTATAGCTGTACCCGTCGGATCGCAGTTTTAGGATTTTCATATCCTTTGGGGTCAGAGTAGCTTTGAAATGTTCGCAAAAGTCGTCTTCCTCCACCTGCTCCACAAAATTATCTGCGGGGTTGCTTAAGGCATGAATCTCACTGTTGGGGTTTTCAAGGCATTCTTCCAAAGAAACAGTCTGTACCTGCTTTGAGCGGGAATGATACCATTTGCGAAGAAAATCCCGGCGCACATAGGTATCATAAGGCTCAAAATCTTCTTCGCAGGGCATTTCATGCAGGGCCTGCATCATTGGTTCCCAGTTTTCTTTCTTGATGGCCCACTCGACGATCTTGCTGAATAATTCCTCGACCTGTTCCCGCGGAGGGAAGACAATTTGCTGGTAGGGTCGCAGGAAAAACATTGCCTGCAAATTCCATCCAGTGAATATTTCCACCCCTTCAAGCCAGAGATGCAGCGAGTAGCTCAACCTCCACATCGGGAAGTTGACGCTATAATACTCCTTGAATCCGCGAAAGCCGAAGTGTGGAAACACCAGAAAGCTTATGGCATCCAAGAGTTCCGTCCGAAAAGCATCACCCTCGATGACATCCTTGATCCAGTCAATGTTTTCCCTGATTCCGCCCATTGAGCGTGGTAACTTTCGCAAGGTGGGGCAGCGGATGAATAAATCGTAGGGGAGAATGTAGACAAGCGGGAGAAAGCGAAGCATGGTATCTGCTGGGAAAGAATAAATGGCAGCCGTATGGATCGGCCTCCTTTCAGTTGGTGTTTAGGACATTTACATAATATATCGGCATAATCATACCTGAAATGTTCCTGACTTTCAAATTTTTCCGAAAATATTTTTTGTCTGTTTGGCAAGGACTCAGAGTAACTCAAAATCAGCTTCTGACAGGGTTGCAATTTCTTCACATCCGGGTTATACTATATGCCAACCCAAAAAGGAGGTCGATGCCATGAAGGAAACGGGTAAGCGCCTGAAAGCCTTGCGCGAGGGGATCGGCATCTCACAGGCAAAGCTTGCTGAGGCTCTCGGCTCCACACAATCCAGCATTAACCGGTATGAAAACGGACAGGCCACTCCCCCCGTTGCGCTGTTCCGCCGATATGCGGACTTTTTCGATGTATCGCTGGATTATATTTTCGCGCGGACGGACAAGCCACAAGGTGCGACGTATAAGTTTCAACCCAAGGCCACCCCAGAGCGTGAAGAAATGCGCCGGTTTATTGAGATGTGCTTTGACCCCAAATCGCCCATGCACGACAAGCTGAAGGAAACGCTGTTTCGCATGATGGAGGACACCCAATGAGTAAAAAGACCTCTCTTATCATGGTGCAGGATACGCCTGTCACCGTTATGAATTTTGACCAGCGGGATTATATCAGCCTCACGGATATGGCAAAAGCCCGGACAGATGCGGCGCGGGCGGCAGACGTCATCAAGAACTGGCTCCGTGCCCGGTCCACGCTGGAATTTCTCGGGACGTGGGAGGTGCTTTACAACCCGAATTTCAAAGTGGTCGAATTCGACCACTTTAAGAGCGAGGCCGGCTTGCACACCTTTACCCTCAGCGCAAAGGAATGGATCGAGAAAACAGGCGCAGTCGGCATCTATGTGCAGTCGGGACGCTACGGCGGCACCTATGCCCACAAGGACATTGCTTTTGAGTTTGGCTCCGCCATCAGCCCGGTCTTTAAGCTGTATCTGCTGAAAGAATACCAGCGCCTCAAGGACGATGAAAACGACCGGCTTAAGCTGGAATGGAACGCCAAGCGGTTCCTCTCCAAAAACAACTACCTGATCCATACGGATGCCGTAAAAAATTACGTTTTACCGCAAAGCAGCTACACCAAAAACACCGAATGGCTGGCCTATGCGGATGAAGCCGACCTCTTGAACGTTGCCTTGTTTGGATGTACGGCCAAAGAATGGCGGGAGGCAAACCCGGAACTCGCAAAGCACAACAATATCCGGGATTATGCATCCATTCCGGATCTGACCGTTCTGTCCAATCTGGAAACCCACAATGCGGAGCTTATTAAGAGCGGTATGCCGAAAGCTGAGCGCTTTGAGCGGCTGCGAGAGATCGCACAATATCAGCTGCGGGTGCTGGCTGAGGCCGAACGGATCAAGGAACTGCCGGAGGGAGGCGGATAAGCAGTGACAGCCGTAATTTATGCCCGCTATTCCAGCGATAATCAGCGCGAGGAAAGTATCGAGGGCCAGATTCGGGAATGTACCGCTTTTGCGGAAAAGAACGGCGTTACCGTATTGCGCCACTACATCGACCGTGCTTTTTCAGCCAAGACAGACAACCGCCCGGAGTTTCAGAATATGGTCAGGGACAGTGGTAAGCGGCTGTTCGATATGGTGATCGTTTGGAAACTGGACCGGTTTGCCCGCAACCGCTACGACAGTGCCCGATACAAGGCCACACTGAAAAAGAACGGGGTCAAGGTGGTATCCGCCACCGAAGTCATTTCCGAGGGTGCCGAGGGCATTATTCTTGAATCCGTGCTGGAGGGTTATGCCGAGTATTATTCTGCCGACCTCTCTGAAAAGGTCGTCCGGGGTATGACGGAGAACGCTCTCAAATGCAAGTACAATGGCGGCACCCTGCCCATCGGTTATACCATCGACAGCGAACAGTATTTCCAGCTTGAACCGCTGACCGCACCCTTTGTTCTCGAAGCCTTCAAGCGGTACGCAGCGGGCGCGACCATAACCGAGGTGCGGGATTGGCTCAACGAAAAAGGCGTCAAGAATACGCGCGGGCAGAAAATGGCCTATAACAGCATCCAACATATGCTCAAAAATCGCCGCTATATCGGGGAGTATACTTACCGGGATATTTTTGTGCCGGACGGCATTCCCGCTATCGTTCCCAAAGAACTGTTTGACCGTGTGCAGGACAAGACAGCGAAAAACAAAAAAGCCCCGGCCCGTCACAAGGCCGAGGACGATTATATTTTGACCACCAAACTGTTTTGTGGTTACTGCGGTGCATATCTTTGCGGCGAAAGCGGCACCAGCCACACGGGCAGGGTACATCACTATTACAAATGCGTATCTGTGAAAAAGAAGCGCACCGAATGCCACAAACGACCGGTCAAGAAAGACTGGATTGAAGATGTGGTGGTCAATGAAACCATGAAAATGGTGATGGACGATAAGGCGATTGAGGCCATCGTATCCATGCTGATGGATTTGCAGGATAAGGAAAACGTAAATCTGCCGCTGTATGAACAGCAGCTTCGGGAGACAAACACCTCCATTCAAAATATGCTCAACGCCATTCAGCAGGGTATCCTCACCAAGTCTACAAAGGGGCGGCTGGAGGAATTGGAGACCATCAAAGAGGAGCTGGAAACCAAAATCGCCTGCGAAAAGCTGGAAAAGCCCAAGGTGAGTGCCGAGTTTATGACCTTCTGGCTCCATCGTTTCCGTAAGCTGGATGTGCGGGAAAAGACGCACAGGAAAATGCTGATTGATACCTTTATCAACGCAATTTTCCTCTACGATGACAAGATGATAATCACCTTCAATTACAGGGAAGGCACCAACACGATTACCTTTGATGAGCTGAAATCGGCGTTGAATGGTGAAAAGATGGGTTCAGATTTGGATTGCTTAACTGCACCATGTACGCCGCTCAGGGACGCCTTGGGCGGCGTACTTATATCCAAAATTTCAACCAAGCATATACGAATATTCACCTGCCCACAATTCAGATCCACGGTCCGGCTGGAAGAAAACCAGCCGGGCCTTTTTCATCTCAAAGGCCAAAGTACAAGGGGGTAGTGTACCCTTTTGACCCCGTAACAGCAAGCGGAAAGTGCTGCTTGCTTTCCCCCAGCGCCCAACCAGCAGGCCGGGCGCTTTTTCTTTGCCCTTTCCCGGGGCGGCGTTTCCCCCTTCCCCCCTCTCACACTCTCCCCCTAATACTTTACCGGCTGGAAAAGAAGGCCCCTCTCCTCTCAAAGCAACGGAAAAGATAAAACCCAACGCAACCCACAACCCCAACACAGCAAGAAAGGACGGATCGAACATGAACATCGGCATCGACCACGGTTACTACGCCATCAAAACCCGGCACTGTTCCTTCCCAGCCGGTATCACGGCATACTCGCATGAACCCTACACCCTGCAGAACACGTTGGAGTACGAGGGCCGGTATTATGTCTGCGGCACCGGCCGCCAGCCGATCCTGCGGGATAAGACTGAGAACGACAATTACTTCCTGCTGACCCTCGCAGCAATCGCCAAAGAGATTAAACACAGAGGCGAAAAAACGGAGTGTTCGGTGGTGATCGGTGCGGGCCTGCCCCTTACAACCTACGGACGCGAGAAAAAGCCGTTCCACAAATATCTGCTGCGTTCCTCCCAGCCGGTGTGCTTTAGGTTTGAGGGAACGCCCTACCGGGTGACGATCCAGGACGTTCTGCTGTTCCCGCAGGGCTACTCGGCCATTGTGGTTCGCCCCGAATTTGTGCGGGAGGAGCCGTCCGTGCTGCTCATGGATGTGGGCGGGTGGACAGTGGATCTCATGCGGCTGGACAACGCAAGGCCCAACGCAGATACCTGCCGCAGCCTGGAACTTGGCATGATCCGCTGCATGGACGAGGCGCGGGAACAGGTGCGGCGGGACACCGGCCTGTCTGTCACGGATGCCCAGGTCGAGCGGGTGCTGGCCGGTAAGCCATGCAGCATCCGGGAGGACGCCGGCGTGATCATCCAGCAGCAGGGCCGGCTGTACACCGAGCGGCTGCTGTCGGCAGCAATGGAGGCGGGCTTTGACCTCAAGGCGCTGCCGGTCATCCTGATGGGCGGCGGGGCGACGGTCGTGATGCGCAACCTGCGCGAGCAGGACCGATTGTGCCGCGTTTTACCGCTGGCAGACGTCCGTGCCAATGCCGAGGGCTACGAGCGGATCATGGGCCAGATGCCGGACGGTGAGCACAAGGGATGAGCAGGGCGCGGTTCACCTTTCGGCCCAGTGCCCAGCTCGACAGCCACCGGAGGGCTTGGGCATACCTGCAGGCTGTGCCGGACGGCCAGCGCAATGATTTCCTTGTCCATGCAATTTTACGAATGCAGGAGGATACTGTGCTGGAAGAAACACTCCGAAGAATCCTGCGGGAAGAATTGCAGACCATTCATCTCCAGACCGGCCCGCATCCAGAAACTGCGGAGCAATGCACTGTCCCTGAACCCAGCACAGCCCCGCCAATCCCGCAGGAAATGCTGTCCTTTCTCGGTGATCTCATGCAGGATGCCTGAGCCAGACCAGTCCAGCCTTCGCCCTTGTTGCTTATGCCGGTCTTTGCCCGATGTGTCCATATAACCTTGTTGGCTCTGGTGATAGCTTTACTGCCGGCTTTCGAGTATCCTTTGTGTTGCCGCAAGGGACGGCAGAAAGGAGCCACGAGCATGGATACAAAAGGCGTTACCTGTAAGATCCCGCTGGAGTTGCACAACCGGATCAGCGAGGAGATCCGGGCCAGCGGCAGCACGATGAGCCGGTTCATCGAGATGGTCATCACGAGCTACTATGAGGAAAAAGAGAAAGGGGATCAGGTCATGGGCAAGACAAGGACGATGGCATTCCAGATCAGCGAGGAGCTGTTCCAGAAAATCAAGGAGTATCTGGCCGAGTATGAGCGGGTGTACCACCGCAGGCTGACCCAAAAGGAGTTTGTGCTCGGGCTGATCGAGCAGGCGCTGGAGGAAGCCGAGGAGGAATTCGCGGCCGTCCGCGCGGCGCTGGGCGAGGATGACCAGGACAATGATGAGGAGGCCGGAGCGGACGGGGACACCGAGGATGAGGCCGGGGATACCGATGCGACTGAGGATGCCCCGGACGGCGCCGACCCGGACGAAGTCGCCAATGAGGACGAGGACGACCCGGATGGAAGCGAGGACGGCCCGGCAGAATAATAATCCGTACAGCAAGGCCCGATGGAGCAACCCCAAAGCTCCACCGGGCCTTTTTTCGTTTCTGGGAAGGCATAAGGGCCAAGATGAACTGACCGCAGGGAACCACACTCCGCCCAGCGGCCCGCATCAACCCCTGAGCGCGGCTGTGTGGCCCCGTGTGGCCCGGTTCGGGCGCCACTGGGAAAGCAGCCCGCCGAGAGGAAAACGGACGAACACATCGAAATATGAGCATAACATATCCGCCCGCCGGAACCGAGCGCCCTCTTTTCAGATTGGTGTTGCTGAATGCCGCTTCGTCAAACCATCAAAAACGGGCAGTCATCCGTTAATGGATGACTGCCCGATAAACTGGAATTTGTGAATCAAACAATATTCTCACCCAAGATTATTTTAGGCATTGTGGTTAAACACCTATTCCAACGTTTATAGAATTTTTCTACACCAAGTTTTGAAACTCTTGCATGTGCTTCTTCATTTTCCAGCACCCAATATAAGACATATGTTACCTTACCTATATTTCTTGTAAGACGAACAGGTAATTCTCCCTCTTTAACTGCGTTAAAATCTTTTTGTCGGTGAGTACGTTTTATGTAGTGTACATCAATGACACCGTCTTGCTCCAAGTAAAATTCTGCTACTTCCCTCATCAGTTCTTCAATTTCATCTAACTTGGTCAGTTTTGCCTCATATATGCATATTTCATTAAACATAAAACACCCCTCCGCAAATCCCGATTTACCGGGATGATTATAGCACGGGACCACTGTTATTTCAATAATGCCCTTGTGGATTTGTGGGAACTGCCGAAGTGGTATCCCAGCAACACTTTTCTTAAAAGAGACACCGAGCGGCTACGCAGGGTTCCGGCGGGCTTTTTCATTTCTCAAGCCAACTCTATGAAAAAAGGGGGGATGCCTTTGCTTGTATCCGGCTAACCTGTCAAAACATCCAAAACACAATGAGAGGAAGTGGTCAATGACATCATTCGATACATTGATATGTTCTCCGGGATCGGGGGATTCCGGGAAGGTCTTACCCGCGCCGGAGGATTCGAGTGCGCGGGACACTGCGAGCTCGACACCCAGGCCGACCGCAGCTACCGCGCTCTGTTCGACACAAGCGGCGAGTGGTACTGCGCCGACGCCAAGGACGCCGACCCTGCAGCCATGCCCGACTTCGAACTGCTCTGCGGCGGATTTCCGTGCCAGAGTTTCAGCATTGCTGGACGCCGGGGCGGGTTTGGCGACCCAAGGGGCACCCTGTTCTTTGAACTTGCCCGCCTGGCTGAAGCGCGGCACCCTCGCTATCTGCTGTATGAGAATGTTCCCGGCCTGCTTAACCATGACGGCGGCCGGACGTTTGCGGCCGTCCTTGATACGCTGGACCGATTGGGGTATGGCGTGGAGTGGCAGGTGCTCAACAGCAAGGATTTCGGCGTCCCGCAGGCCCGGCGCCGGCTGTACATTGTCGGATATCTTGATGGCAGATGTGCCGGAAAAGTATTTCCTTTCACCGAAACAGCAGCAGCGTCTCTTGTACAAGTACGCGCCGGAAAGCAGGGCGAACGGGTCTATTCCCCCACAGGTGTAAGCTGTACGCTGTCGGCGCAGGCGGGCGGGTTTGCCGGGCGTACCGGGCTGTACGACATGGCCGGGATGCCGATGCCGGTAAAAGAGGCCACAAAGAAAGGCTACAAGATGGCCTATCCGGGCGACAGCATCGACCTGAGCTACCCCACCCAGAACACCAGGCGCGGCAGGGTGGGGCGCGGGATCGCGCATACCCTGACCGCCAGCAGCACGCAGGGGACCCTCTGCCCGGACGAGACCGGCGCATCGCCATATGGCAGGGTGCGCCGCCTGACCCCGCGCGAGTGCCTGCGCCTGCAGGGCTGGCGGGAGGAGCAGATCGACAAGGTGCTGGCGATCCAGAGCGACAACCAAGCGTACAAGCAGGCGGGCAACGGCGTGACCGTGACGGTGGTGGAGGCCATCGGGCGGCGGCTGGCGGCTGCAGACGCAGAACTGCGGGGTGTGCGGGATGCCCCTTGACCTCAAGGATCAGTATTTTGGCTGCGAGATCGAGATGACCGGGCTGACCCGCGAACAGGCGGCAAAAGCCGTCGCAGGTCTGTTCGGAACGTCCGCGCGGCGGACAGGTGAGTCCCGTGTCTATGATCCATGGGAGGTGATAGACCGGGACGGCAAGGCGTGGCGGTTTGTCTATGACAGCAGCATCCGTGCAACACGCAAAGCGGGAAATGAGCAGGTTGCCATCGGTGATGGGTGTTACAAGGTCGAGATGAACTCGCCAAAGCTGGAGTACAGCGAGATGGGCAAGCTGCAGCAGGTGGTGCGGGCACTGCGCCATGCCGGGGCGGTGACCAACACAAGCTGCGGGATGCATGTCCATGTAGACGCTTCAAGGCACACAGCGCAGAGCCTGAAAAACGCGCTCTCGATCATGTACTCCAAAGAGGATATCCTGTTCAAGGCGCTCAAGGTCAACCCTAACCGGGTGGAGCAGTGGTGCAAAAAGGTCAACGAGGACAAGCTGCAATCCATCCGCAAGCTCCCGGTCGATGCAGACCTGTATCAGATGCAGGAGCGGTGGTACTCGGATACGCGGGACAGCCCGTCTTACCACTACAACGAGACCCGCTATTACGCGCTCAACCTGCACTCGGTGTTCTACCGCGGCACATTGGAATGGCGGTGTTTTGAGAGTACCCTCCATGCCGGTAAGGTGCGGGCAAATATCACGCTGGCGCTTGCCATCTCAGCCCAGGCCATCAACCAGAGCCGGACGGTCATGCGCAAGACCGAGATTACGGAAAATCCGGCATTTACGTTCCGAACCTTTCTTTTACGGCTCGGACTCATCGGGCCGGAGTACAAGAATGTGCGGGAGCATCTGCTGGAAAACCTGCCGGGCGACCGGGCATGGCGGTACGACAAGAGCCAATATCCTTGCCTGACCGGGCAAAATCAAAATCACGAATCGAGGTGAGAGAGATAGAGTATTTTGCTTACGGGAGCAATATGAATCTGGATCAGATGGCGTACCGCTGCCCGGAATCCGAGGTGATCGGGACCGTCCGGCTGGAGGGGTACCGCCTCGCTTTTGCGGGAGGGAGCGGTGTTGCGACCATCCTGCCCTGCCCCAGCAGCCATGTGGACGGCGTACTGTGGGAGATCAGCGAAGCGGACGAGCAGCGGCTGGATCATTACGAGGGTTTTCCCCGGTTGTACGGCAAGGAACCTGTCACAGTCAGGGACAAGGCCGGGGCTGTCCATGAGGTCATGGCGTACACCATGAACCCGCCGTACCGGGACGAGCGGGCGATGCCCAGTATTCCTTATTTGTATGGGATCGTAGAGGGCTGTACGCAGAACGGCATTGATACGGATCGTGTCTTTGATGCGCTGAAACGCACTGAAAGTGAGGTGATGAGCCAACAGGAACGCGGTGATAAGGGCCGCAAAGGGCCGGAGAGGTAAACGGCCGGGGATTGTTGGTTTTGGCTGCTTTTGAGGGTACATCTTTGTTGGATCGTGTGAATGGATGTTCTGGCAGGGTTAGGGTATGCTTGGCTTGCCTCAGATGAGGACAAAACAAACAAAGGAGCATGAACTATGAAAAGCCAAAACAACCTGTCCCGGACCGCCGCGATCCTGCTTGCGGCTCTTGCGCTGGCCGGATGCGCCAGCACAGCCAGCCCCGCCGCCGCGCCAGAGGGTGTGCCGCCTGCTATGGCTGCGCCACAGGAATCGAAAACTCTGCCCCTAAAAAAGATGGAGGCTCTCGTGCCGGAACGACCGGCTGAGAAAGAAACCGAACCGGAAACGGCCCAGCCTGCTGAAAGCGCACAGCCGGAACAGACGGCCAGCCCTGCGCCGGAGCAGGCCCCCGAGCCAACCCCGGCACCCACCCCGGAACCGCAGCCCGAACCCACGCCGGAACTTGCCCCGCTTCCCGCATCCGAACCAGCCCCCGCCCCGGCAGACGGAGCGATCCCGTTCTACCTTGCGGCAGGGACAGGGAAATGGTGGAAGATTGACGCCAGCGACAGCGCCTATTGGGCGGTGCAGGAGCAGATCAACGCCATGCGCGCGGCGGGCGGCTTGCCTGCCCTCACAATGGACGATGGGTTGTCTGCAACCGCCAGCGCCCGGTGCGAATCCTTTGTCGCGGGCGGACCGTTCGACCACAGCGGCATGATTACAAAGAGTGAGATACTTGCCGCCGGGCCGCTGTTCACAGCGGGTGCGGTATGTACGGCATGGCAGGGGAGCGCAACACACTACGCCTGCATCATGCGCACGGACATCACAAGCATGGGCGTTGGATGCTGGTTTTGTGAGGTGGACGGAAACCAATATACCTACTGGACTGTAACATTTGAATAGCCGAACTACACAGGGGGCTGCCCGGCAGGGCGGCCCCCCATTTTTTTGCTTGGAGGTAAAATTTGAATAAAACCAAAATGAAATATCGGCTTCTCTCGGCGCTGCTTGCGGTGCTGCTGTGCTTTTCCAGCATGGGGAGCGTTTCGTTTGCTGCAGAGAGCGAGCCGACAGAGCCGAGCGAGCCGCCCGCGACGGCAGAGACGATGACGGCTGAAAGCACCCCCGAACCGACTGCCGCGCCGCTGGATGGGGATGGCCCGGATGAAACGGCCGGGGGTGAACCGGGCGCGGAAAGTACGCCGGAACCAGCTGTAAGCAAAGCAGCACAGGCATTCATTAACGCCATTGCAGCCATCGACCGGGAGGCCGTTTTGAGTGCGGCTAATACCTGGGGCTTGGCTCATCGGGCGTGGCTTGAGGATCAGGACAACCTTGACCTCCAGACTGCGTTGGACGAGGCAACCGCAGCGTCCGATGCAGCTGCCGTACAGCTCTATGCAGCCGAGGATTTGTTTTATGAAATCCCGGAGGGCGAGCAGGAGGGTGATGCGGTGCAGGCGGCATACCTGTCCTTGATGTCCATAGTGGTGGCAATGCATGAAAAGATGGATAATCCTATTGCACCTGCAGAGCCTGCCAAGCCGGATGAGCCGACAGACCCTGGAACAGAGGGTGGCGATGAAACGCCCACTGAACCGAGCGGGGATGAAATCGCCAGCATCCTGTACGGTGACCTGCCCGATACGCCGACCGGCAGCTACATGGGCCGGTATGGTTTGCCAGTGGCCGTGGGAGAAACCAAGATCAGCATCAGTGAATGGGCAGACGAAATACTGGCTGAGGGTGCTGGGCACATGGATGCAGATGCCCTCAATGCGGATGACATCAGCATTACGGTACCCTTGCAGGCAGGTGAGGATTTTGCCATTGTGCCTGTCATGGTGCAGGTAGAGTATCCGGCCAATGGCAGCAGCTCTCATATCGTTTTGCCGGGTGGCGTAACGGTGCTGCGCCCGGACGGCAGCGGAGAGGCAGCCAGTGCGGATGAGGCCGCGGCCATTTTGACCGCGAGTTACAACGAGTCATCTGCCTCCGTATCTGGCATTCTGGTGCAGGCCAGCGAGGATTTCACCGCGCGGTTTGTATACGAAGCCCCGGATGGTACGGTGCTGGAAAAGAGGGTGACCGTCCATGTAGACGGCACAGAAGCTGCTGTCCCCGCGCTGTATGGAGTTGGCAGCACCACCTATGCCGAGCGCCCCACGCCCGCCGTCACCAGCGGCAAGATCACCAAAGCTGAGAAGGTCAACGGGACATGGCTGATCTGGTTTAATGGCGAGGAGGCGTATTGCTGCGACCACGGATTAACCGGCAAGCCTGCGGGGTGTCCGACCTATACCTATTCGCATACGTCAATCGTGGAAGCATCCCAGTACACCCCCGGCGACCATTATCGCAATCAAGTTGAGATTTGGGGTGGGCTGAGTCAGCTTTCGCTTGGGCTGCGTGGCGCGGATGCGTCCACTTTTGCGGCGCAGAGCGAGGATGAGACCGCTGCCGCCTGTTACGATGATACCCAGCGATGGATCATGGAACACTATCCCGACAGCGTGGCCGGGAAGGCATATCAGAGCGCGATTAGCCGACTTATGAGCGGTTCTACCACTTTTGCCTCTGACACCGACTATTATACCTACATCTACCAGCCGCCGATTGGGGGCTGGCAGACGGTTGCTCTTATGGGCGGCGCGACGGATGGCAGCGAGGAGCCGGATGTACAGCCGAAGTTCTATGCTTCATGGGACGCCCCGGCGCAAACGGTTTCAGGCAGCTTTGATTTCTCGTACAAAATCAATACGGATAAACAGCAGTTGGAGACCAGCGAAAAGGTGGACGGCGCTGTCATTGAGATCGAGCCGCTGACCAAATCCGGCAGCATCGAGGGCGGCAGTTGGGCCATCTCGCCCGCTGGTAAACAGACAATAACCACCAGCGGCCACACAATGGACGATGCTTACCACACCAACGGCGGAGACGCCACCGCCGCATGGAGTTTGCATTATTCGGTGAGCAAAACCAGCGGCACCCGCTCTGGCTCGGTCGGGCCATATTCCTCTCAGAGCGAGGCGGATGCGGAGGCCGACAGCGCCCGCGAGAATGCCATCCGGGAACTGCGCGGCGAGGCCCAGCGGATGGTAGATGCGGCCATTGCCTCGGCCCGGCAGCAGCTTTCCAGCTTGCAGTTCCGGTATGAAGAAATTGGTGTGCCGTATGGCTTTGAGGTTTTCACTGGCACACTCGGCAGCAGCCAGGTCATTGCAGTTCCGTCCAATGCCAATCGGGACTATGTCATGCGCAACGATGAGTGGTCGCTGCAAGTTAGAATCGACAAGCGCGATAGCGAGACTGGCGAGCGCATCCAGGGCGAGGCATCCTTTGCGGTGTTCGAGTGGGACAAGGTGCTTGGCCGCTATATCCCCTATGGCGGGTATAATCAGTACAAAGTTGAGCGCCAGCCGGACGGCACTTACTCGGTAATGAACCACAGCAGCTATGCCGATGCCGACCCAGCCGCCCATACTATGTACTACACCCAGCGCAACGAGGGCCGTTTCCTCATCGTTGAAATGCAGTCACCTACCGGCTATTACGGTGACTGGAGCGATGTCTCCAAACCGGGCGCGGCAGGCAGCGCAAAAGGCAAACGTGCCTATTTCATTGAGATCACCAAGGACAACAATGGCGCGGTGATTTGGCTGGATAACACGGACTATAATGCCGACATCGGCCTTACCAACGAGGGCGGCACTCTGCTCGACACCGGTGACGGCATTGTGTCGGTTGAGATTAGCGATACCCCCCTGCCTGCCAGCAAGACCTACATCACCGACAAGAGCGGCATTGCCGCCAATGAGGACGGCCGCACCGTACAGCCGGTCGATAACCGTTTCCTCAACGACCGTGTTCTCGGTGAGATCATTTTGAGCAAGGTCGATCTGGATGCTATGCGCTATCTCGCAGCGGGCAGCAACGGTAACTCAACGCTGGAGGGCGCGGTGTATGATCTCTATGCCGCAGAGGACATCTGCCACCCGGACGGCGTGACCGGCATCGTCGATTATGCCAAAATCACTGATGCCAGCGGCACACCGCTCTGGCATACGACCGTACTCACCAACGGCGGCTGGGAGAGCAGTTATCTGCCTGTACTGAAAAAGGATCACCTTGTCGCCAGTGCAGCCATTACGGATGGGAAACTGGCCTTTACCAATCTCTACCTCGGCAAGTATTACCTCGTCGAGCGGGCCACCGGCCTGACTATGCCATTGGACACCAATGGACAGGTCATTTTGAATCCCACCTATCCGATGCTGGATCGGAAACTCCAGCCGAACGGCAGTGCCCGGCCGCTTGCCCGAAACGGCGCGGGTGAATACACGGACTATGTGTACCGCAATCGCTATTCCGCCGTGGCCGAGGGCCGCGCGCTGAACGGCATCCGCACCTTTGATGGGTACTATTTGTCCTTTGCGAACGGCTACCTCTGCGATGAAATCAACCACTATGTCATACTTGCCTACGGCGACGAATCCGGCCTTGTGATTCGGCAGACCGTGCAGAGCGAGGACGAGGTGCTGAAATCCGGCTTCAGCATCAACAAACTTGTCAGCACTACCGGCCAGCCGGGGCCTGCCGTCAAGCTGAACGGCGCGGGCTTTACGGTCTATCGCGTATCCGATCTGAGCCGGGCCGGACAGTTTGCGCAAAACCCGGATGGAAGCTATCAGGTGCAGAGCATCCTCGATGCTTATCGCGCCGAAAGCTACGATCAGGATACCCCCAAGTACGATTTCAGTGGTGAGACCCAGGCCATCGCCACAATGTACGAGGGCAGTCAGTCGGCGGTGGACGGCTACAACCAGAGCCTGACCTCTGGTGCGGATAATGCGAACGGCTCCGGCGTGGGCTGGCAGCCCACCGATAAGTCGGGCGAGTACCGGCTGGGCGAGGTGTTCACCAATGCCGAGGGCATCCTGCGTGTGGACGGCCTCGCCTATGGGCAGTATCTGGTGGTGGAAACGACTGTGCCGCGCGATGTGTTCCAGGCCGCGCCTTTCATCGTAACCGTGGACAGCAATGCCCCGCAGAGCGTGTTTTGTACGCCGCAAGGCAGCGTCACTACGCCGAGCGGCAGCTACATGACCTACAACATTTTGGATGAGGAGTTGGAGGGCTATTTGCAGCTCATCAAGATCGACGCTGAAACCGGCAAGGCCGTGATGTTGGCACACACGTCGTTCTCTATTTTCAGTATTTTGGAGGACGGCAGCCTTGAAATCATCAAGATGAACGACCCTGCCAGCGGCAACGCGATGGCCAAAACCAGCGTGTTTTACACGGACGAGAATGGCCTGATGAAAACACCGGAAAAGCTGCCGTTGGGCCGCTATCGCGTGATGGAAGTGCAGGGGCCGGAGGGTTTCTACAATGATACCAGTTACTATGTCGATTTTGAGATCACGTCCGAGCGCATCTATGAGGTGATCGGGTCGAGCGCCGACAGCATGGATGACTATATCGTTACTGAGCGGTATGTCAACCGCGAGACACTGGGCCAGCTGACGATTCGCAAAGAGGGCGAGGTTCTGGTTGGTTTTGAGAACGGCCAGTTTGTCTATAAAAACGCGCCGCTGGTCGGGGCGGTCTACGAGATCCGCGCGCATGGCGACATCTTTACTGGCGATCATCAGGTAGGTGACAGCGGCAGCCGTACCCTCTGGTATGCGGACGGCGACCTTGTGGCGACCGTGACCACCGGCGCGGACGGCCAGATCGACAAGACCGAGTTTGCCCCGATGCGCACACAGGCGACATACGACTTCCTGAGTGTATCACATACAGGCGCAAAGGGCGAAGTGACCATTACACTCCCTCTGGGCAGCTATGATGTGCACGAGGTAAAAGCCCCCTACGGCTATGCCCTGACCGGCGACAGCTACACCGTGACCTTCGGCTGGGACAGCCAAGAGAACGACCTCGTTCTCGCAAAAAGCATCGTGAGCCGTGCGGATGACAAAGACAAAGAAACCGCATACAGGATCGTCAATGTCAAGGATGCCAACAAAGCGCAGATCGGCCGGCAGACCCTCGTCTTTACCAATGAGCGCGAAAAAGCACGGGTCGGCGTATACAAAATCGACTGCGAGACCGGCAAGTATCTCGCCGGAGCCGTGTTTGCCCTGTATACTGCGGATGACATCTACGATGCCCACGGTAATATGATTTTGTCCGCTGGCAGCCTAATCGCCACCAGCCCGGAATCCTCGGAGGACGGATACACTTACTTTGATGCAGACATCCCCATCCGAGGCGAGCTGTACGGACTGGCTGAAGAAAAGAACGCCAGCACCAACAGCGGCAATTACTATGCCGTTGAGGTTTCCGCACCCGCTGGCTATTACCTCGACAGTGAGCCGATGCCGGTAACCTTTGTCTATGATGGTCAGGCTGAAATGATCTTGGACAACACCTGTGCCAACACCCCAACCGAGATGTGGGTGAGCAAACGCCAGCTGACCGGCAGTGAGGAACTGCCGGGCGCGGTTCTGCGGATCGTGGATAAGGACGGCAACACCGTTGAAGAATGGATCAGCGAAGATGAGCCGAAACGGATTATCGGTCTGCACATGGATGAGGTATACATCCTTTCGGAACAGGCTGCGCCGGATGGGTACACTGTCGCGGAAAGCATCCGGTTCAAGCTGGTTCAGCGCGAGGACAAGGATGGCAGCCTGCTGAATGAGGTGGACACTTATATCTGCACTGGCAAGGATTGGTTTGTATTCGATCATTGGGAACTGGCAGCAGATGGCATTGTCGTGATGCGGGACGCGCCTGCTCCCGAAAAGCCCCACGAGCCGAAACAGCCGAAATCGGAGCAGCCCCAGCCTACCCCCACCCCTGCGCCGGCTCCTGTCCCGCAGACTGGTGACTATCCGTGGCTGCTTGCCATTCTGGCTGTGACCGGCACCCTGTGTGCCTCGGCCTATGCGATCTGGACACTGATTGCCCGCCGCAAAAAGGACGAGGAAGATGCCGAGGGCGGCACCAGCAATGAGGAGCCTTAATGCGCAGCCCCCTGAAAAGTTTTTGCAAGGGTTTCCTCATTGGCACAGCCTGTATTTGCGCCCTTGCCTTGGTCTGGCTTTGCTGGGTCAGGCCGGGCATCACCGCGCATGAGGCAGAATCCCTGAAAGCCGCATACACCACCAGCCCCGGAGCGTCCGGCTCCGGGGCTGGCCTTTTACCAGCTGGAAAGGAAAGCGCCCCTGCGCTCAACTTCGCCGCGCTGCAGGCACAATACCCGGACATCCGCGCCTGGCTCACTATCCCCGGCACAGTGGTGGACTATCCTGTTCTGCAAAGCAACGCATCGAACCCTGAATACTACCTGCGACGGAACCATAAAGGCGAGTACCGCACGGCGGGCAGCCTCTTCTTCCAAAGCGATTGTGTTCGGGAAAACCGGGTTCTCGTGATATACGGCCACAACATGACCGATGGTACGATGTTTGGCTGCCTGCCGCAATTTATGTGTGAGGAAAATATGGCTGCGTGCAGCAGTATCCAGCTCCAGATGCCAGACGGTGTTCACCATTACAGGGTTGCGGCGATGCTGGAGACAGATGTCAGCCGTGTGCCGTTCAACCGCACCGTCTTTGCGGATGACGCCGATTTTCTGAAGCATACACAAAGCCTGCTGGACTCCGCCGCCGTAAAAACCGGCATACCCATCACCGCTGACAGCCGCCTGCTGGTGCTGGTCACCTGTTCGTATTCATGGCCGGATGCAAGATATGTTATTGTGGCTGTGGAAAATGCAGCATGAAATTTGAAAAGGGGGGACCAATTTCCGCAATGAACTGATCGAAGAACTGGCCAAAGGCCAGGACACCTACGCGGACAATCTGCGCCGACAGCCGAATCGCAAATGGGCGGCGCTCGGACAGATGTGTTCATACCAGGATAAGGCGCGGTACCCGCTCAAGACATGGAGCGAGGCCGCGTCTTTTCTGTTGGGCTGCCCGGTCTGCTTTGAGAACTACGAGCAGATCGCCAGTAGTATGAAACCATTTAGCCTGAATGTGAGGTGATCTGTCTGAAAGAGAAATTGAAAGTGGTCATAGTGGAACCGGGCCGGTATGCCCGGATCACCGAAATGGAACATACGCTCGCGGCCGAGCAGGAAGCAGTCGGTGGCCTCATTACCTGCGCCTACCCGTGGGAAGAAAAGGTGTGCATTGTGGCCAACGATGAGTTTCTGATCAATGGGATGCCGCTCAATCGAGTCGTAGAGGGGTATCAGGTGTTTGCCGGCCCGTTTTTCATCTGCGGGATCACCGAGGATGATTTTTGCAGCCTAACGGATGAACAGGCCGAACGGTACCGGAAGATGTTCGAGCGGCCGGAGCTGTTCCTCTCATTCAAGGACGGCTATACCCGCATTCCGTATGACGATACCCGGCAGCCGGATATTCCGAAAGAGGCAGCGGAGCGGATCAGCAAGCGAAAAGGTCTGCCCGATCTGTGCTTTGCAGCGCGATACGGCGGCGATGACCTGGCCCTGTTCCAATATGGCGAAATGGGGTTTTACCCCATCCCGCTGCAGCCTGGTTACAAAACCGGGGCAGAGTGCGCCGATGCGCTCAATGAAAGGTTGGGCGTATCCAGGGCCCATCGGTCCGCCATGATGTTCGGTTCGCTCTGCGGATGGGACACGCCCAGCGCCGACCCCACGCGCTATGGCACAGACGGCAAGCCGATCCCGCCCAGTCATCCCAAAAAAGAACAGGAGGAGCGATAAATGCAGCAGTTTTACACCGCAGAATCGGTCACCGAGGGGCATCCCGACAAGCTGTGCGACATCATCGCGGACAGCGTGCTGGACGCCTGCCTTGCGCGGGACGCCCTTTCCCGCGTTGCCTGCGAGGTACTGGCGACCAAAGGGCATATCGTGGTGGCGGGCGAGATCAGTACCCTTGTCCAGCCGGATATCCCCGGCATCGCGCGGGATGTGCTTTCCCGTGTGGGCTACGATCCCGCCCGGTTTACTGTCCACGACCTCACCCACCGGCAAAGCCCGGACATCGCGGCGGGGGTAGACCATCCACTCGAACAGCGCGAGGGCAGCGCCGCCGCGGGCAGCGCCCACCAGCTCGGCGCGGGGGATCAGGGGGTCATGGTGGGCTATGCCACGGACGAAACGCCTGAATACCTCCCTCTGCCCGTTGTGCTGGCCCACCGGCTGACAAAAACCTTGACCGTCGTGCGCAAAAGCGGCGAGGTGTTCGGATTGGAGCCGGACGGCAAGACACAGGTCACCGTAGAGTATGGCGAGAACGGTCGCCCGCTGCGGCTGGACAGCGTGGTGGTGTCCACCCAACACAGCCCGCGGCTGGATCACGACAGCCTGTGCCGGATCATTACCGACCGGGTGCTGGTTCCTGCTTTGAAAGACCTGCCGCCCGACAAGGATACGCTCGTCCTCATCAACCCGTCCGGGCGGTTCGTCCACGGCGGACCGGAGGCCGACACCGGGCTGACAGGGCGCAAGCTCATGGTGGACAGCTACGGCGTGTTTGCCCCGCACGGCGGCGGCGCGTTTTCCGGCAAGGACGCGAGCAAGGTAGACCGCTCGGGCGCGTATATGTCAAGGTATATCGCAAAAAACATCGTAGCGGCGCGGCTGGCACACCGATGCCAGGTCACGCTGGCGTATGCCATTGGCCGGGCCGAGCCGGTCATGGTGGAGGTCGAGACCTTCGGTACCGGCACGGCCTGCGCGGATGACTGCCTGGCCCAGGCAGTGCGGCGGGTGTTCAAGCTGACCCCCGCCGCCATCTATGTGGCACTCGGCCTGTTTTCTCCGCGCTTTGCCGAAACGGCCGCATACGGACACTTTGGCCGCAGGGAGTTCCCGTGGGAACGCACCGACAAGGTCAAGGCGCTGCTGGACGCGGTCGCAGAATGAGAGGTGAGCAGAAATACCCGGAGTAACAAGGGAACAGATCGCGGCCGCAAAGCAGATGACCGCGATAGAGTTTCTGCGGCGGTACCGGCCGGATGAGCTGGAGCGGGCCTCCAGCCCCGGCGAATTCCAGCTCAAGAGCCACGACAGCTTCAAAATTCGCGGTACGGACAGTGTGTGGCACTGGAAAAGCCGGGACATAGGCGGCAAGAGCGCCCTTGACTATCTCGTGTATGTCGAGGGCGTGCGGTTTGTGGAAGCGGTCGAGCGATTATGTTCGGAAGTGCCGTCTTTCCGGCCTGCTCCGCTCCCCGCTGCACGGGAGCGCCCACCGTTCATTCTGCCGCCCGCCGCGCCGGACAATGCGCGGGTGTTCGCATACCTGCAGGGACGCGGGGTGAGCAAAGAGGTGATCAAGGCGTGCATCCGGGCCGGTATCCTGTACGAGAGCGCCGAGTACCACAACGCGGTGTTCGTGGGCAGGGATGAAAACGGTGTGCCACGCTATGCTTTTCTGCGCGGTACCTACCCCAAGGGGAAACCTTTTCGCATGGAACAGGCAGGGAGTGATAAGCGGTATGGGTTTTGTGCCCGGTCAGCCGGTGAAAGCCGGAAGGTGGCTGTCTACGAAGCCGCAATCGACCTTCTGGCCCACTGGACGCTGGAGGGGACAAGCGACAAACACCGGCTGTCGCTTGGCGGTATCTATGCGCCGAAAGAGGGCGGCATCTCCCGCACCGGCAAGCTGCCTCCCGCACTGGATGCCTTTCTTGCGCGCCACCCGGAGGTGTGCGGGATCGAGGTCTGCACCGACAACGATTACGCCGGACGCTGGGCGGCGGAACACATCCAACAGGCGTATCAGGGCAGGTATCAGGTCTGCATCCATCTGCCGCCCATTGAGGGCAAGGATTGGGCCGACATGGCGCAGATGCAGATGAATGAGAGGGCCGTCCGGCAGCGGGCGGCCCCGGCCTCAATGCCCAAAACAAAAGGAGATGACGCGAGATGAGCAAGATTCTGTATGACCAACTGCAGAAAAAGATGGACGCGGAGCTGGAACAGCTGAAAAACTCCCTGATCGCAGCAGGCCCGCAGGCCGTGATCGACCGCGCGGAGGAACTGGCCGTCAAAGCCCAGCTTACGCGGCGTTTGGAAAGTGCTTTTTTGGCCAAGGGGCAGATCAAGGCCCTGCTGGGGATGGAACAGCCTTTGGAGTATATGTTCGAGAACCAGTGGGACGGGAACCATTCCAGCGTGATCAGCCTGTTTTCCGATCTGGCCTTCGCGGCGGGCGAAGCCGCAAAAAAAGAACTTCCGGCAGAAAAAACTGCCGAAACGTCTGACCCTGGGCAGGACACTGGACCGGGAAAATATGAGATCACGGACATTGCACATCCGCATGATCCATCTCTGCACCGCATCCGGGCATTGCGTGATGTGGGCGAGGGCGTGCGGGCAGGCGACCTTGGCGGATATGTCCAGAGCGGGCAAAATCTGTCCCAGCAGGGCGACTGCTGGCTTTTTGGGGATGCCATCGCCTGTGAGGATGCGCTGGTCCTTGAGAACGCGCGAGTGTTTGAGCAGGCGCTGGTACGCGGCAGCGCACTCGTGTCCGGGATGGCGTTTCTCAGTGGGCGCGCGGTGGTGGAGGATCAGGCAATGGTCATGGCCGGCACGGTTGACGGCGACTGTTTCATCAGTGGGAACGCCCGGCTCTCCAAAAATCTGCAATCCGGCATTGCGCCAAGCGTCACCGGCCGGGCGGCCGTGTACGGCGAGGTCTGCGGCTCCGTGATCGTCTGCGGCAGCACCGTCATCCTGCCCGGCGTAAAAATTGATATGCCGACCCGCGATGTGCTGCGCATCCGGGATGGTCAGGTCGAATTGCGCCGCTCAAGAGGCCAGAAGTACGGCCAGCCTATGCCGGGCAAACACAAGAAAAAAGCCTGCCCGGAACGCTGACAAGCCCATAACCAGAGAATTTGAAAGGGAGGATGCCACTGAAGAATACCACAGGAAATAATGCAATTTTGAAGCCCGAGTTTGTGCTGCCCGAGCACAGCGGCGGCGAGGGCTGGACCATGCTGCATGGTGACACGATCCAGCTCGTACAGCAGTTTGGGCCGGGCGTGTTTGACGCCGTGATCACCGACCCGCCGTATGCTTCGGGCGGCGCGACCGCGGCCGAGAAGAACCGCACCACCAACCAAAAGTACAGCAGCATGAGCAAAGACAAGGCCCTGCCCGACTTTGCGGGCGACCAGAAAGACCAGCGCAGCTGGACCCGCTGGATGGCCGGTTGGCTGTGGGATGTCAAACAAGCCTGTAAACCCGGCGCGCCGGTCGTGCTGTTCATCGACTGGCGGCAGCTGCCCAGCATCACGGACGCCCTGCAGTGGGCAGGCTGGGTCTGGCGCGGGATCGCCGTGTGGGACAAGATGACCAGCCGCCCGCAAAAGGGCCGCTTCCGTCAGCAGGCAGAATTCATTGTCTGGGGCTCGAACGGGCCGATGCCGATCACCCGCAAGGTGGGCTGTCTGCCGGGGGTGTTCCGAGCCACAAACCCCATGAACCGCATCCATGTCACGGAAAAGCCGCTTCAGGTCATGCGGGACATCGTCAGGATCTGCGAGCCGGGCGGGCGCATCCTCGATCCCTTTGCCGGAGCGGGCACGACTGTGCTCGCGGGTGTGCTGGAAGGGTACGAGGCCGTGGGCATCGAGGTCACCGACGCCTACTACCAGCGCAGCGTGGAGCGCATCCGCAAGGCTTTGGAAGAACAGCCGTAAGAATTGCCGTGGGCGTCCAATAGGACGTCCACTTTTCTGCTCCAGCCGGTGAAGAAGCCCTGATTTCAAAATGTGGGCGTCCTATAGGGCGTCCACTCTCCCGCAAAATGTGACTCAGCAAGCCATACACACAAAAGGTGGGCGTCCAATTGGGCGCCCACCTCAATTTTTTGAAAAGAGAAAGGAAGAAAAAACAATGGAAAAAGCCTTTGCGTATGTCTGCGCCAGCGAGGAGACCTCGGCCCGCCAGCTGCGGCGGTACTGCCGCGCGGTATTCGACCTCGGCTATGTGCCGATCTGCCCGCGGCTCGGGGATGGGCAGTACCTTGACCTCGACGTGCCCGACGAGAAAAAAGCATACCATGAGATCGCTCGGCAGAAGCTGGGCCGCTGCCGGATGGTGGTGGTGTGCGGGCGCGAGATCACCAGCACCATGCTGGCTGAGATCGGCATCGCGGAAAAGCGGCATCTCGTCTGCACCACGCTGGGCGGCCTTGCCTCGATCCGCAGCGCCGAAGCCGCCCCGGTGCTGCATTGACCTTTTCGCAGCACAGATCAGCGCGTCAACGGTTTTGCGAGCATAGCGTTTGGCCGACCGCCCAAACGCATTCTTGGGGAGTGCCCCAAACCCCCGCCGCTGATTTCTGTCGAAGCCACCAAGGGAGGTGAATGTTATGCGCAAACGCAGCCATGTTGTGTCGTTCCATCTGAACGCCAAAGAACTGAAACATCTGGATACCCTGACCGGGCAGAGCGGCTGGACGCGGGAGGAATTCCTGCGCTCGCTCCTGACCGGCGTACAGGTCAGGGCCAGGCCATGTGCACATCACCGCGAACTCATGCACATGGTAGGCGGCCTGTGCAACAACGCCAACCAGCTTGCTCATGTTGCCAACCGCACCGGCCAGGCCAGCCAGCAGAGCATTGATGAAATGCTCCGCATCGCAGACGCCGTCATGGAAGAAGTGAGGGCGAATTGGTAAATGGCGTATACGAGCGTTATCCCCGTCCACCGCCTAGACAACAGTGTGAGGTATGTTCTTGACAAAGACAAAACATCCCGCGCCAAAAATGCCGGCTCCCTTGAAGAAGCTGTGGGATATGCCCTCAACCGGGATAAGACCGAACAGGGTTTGTTTGAATCCTCAATCGGATGCGCCTGCACTACCGCCTTTCAGGATATGCGGCAGGTGAAAGAAATCTGGCACAAGATGGGCGGGGTGCAGGGATATCACCTCGTGCAGAGTTTTGCGCCGGGTGAGGCCACGCCGGAACTCGCCCATAAGATCGGGCTGGAGCTGGCAGACCAGCTGCTCGGCGGGAGGTATCAGGCCGTGATTGGAACGCACCTCAACACCATGTGCATCCACAACCACATCCTCTGGAACTCGGTCGCAATGGACAACGGCAAAAAGTACCACAGCAACTGGCTTACTTATGAGACCGATATCCGGGCGGTGTCAGATGAGCTGTGCCGAAAATATGGGCTGTCGGTTATCCAGACGAAAGAACCGCAAGGTGTGAGCATTCCGTACTCCGAATGGCTTGCGGTGCGGGCAGGGAAAGCCACATGGAAAACCGTGATCCAGCAGGATGTAGATGCGGCCATCGCCAGCGCCTTTACCTGGCGGCAGTTCCTCTCGGCTTTAGAGCGGCAGGGATATGTGATCCGGCTGGACCGCAAATACATCACCCTGCGGCCGCCCGGCAAGGAGCGGGATGTCCGGTTCAAGACGCTCGGGCCACGCTATACGCCCGAGGCCATCCAGCGGCGCATCCTTGAACCAAAGGCCCTCCCACCGGCTGAGAGAAAGGTACCCCGCCGCGCAAGGCTGCGCCTCGGTGGAAAGCCGCTCTACAGCAGGGCAGGGCCGTTCAGACGCTCCAGCCTGCGCGCCCTCTATTTTGTGTACCTGTACCGCATGGGCGTGCTGCCACGCAAACCGGTGTATCGGGGCTATGAGGTGCGCGAGGACATTCGCAGGCTGGATAGACGGATCAAGCAGATGCAATTTTTATCCGAGCATTCCATAGATGACCGGGGACAGCTTGCGTCACTGCAAAAGAGTGCAGAGAATGAGATCGCTGCGCTGGCAAAAGAGCGCCAGCGGCTCTACCGCACCGCGCCGGCGGGGGAGCGGATCGGGCAGATCAATGCCAGACTGAAAACCCTGCGGCGCACGGTGGAGCTGTGTAAGAACATCGCTGGTCAGTCCGAGGAAATGGCGCAAAGGATGCGAGCAGACCGTGAAACCGCCCGGCAATTGCGCGAGAAAAAGGAGTATCAAAAAGCAAGAGGCCCTAAACATATAAAGGAGTTGATGTAACCATCGAAAACTATCCCAGAAGAGATCAGGTGGAGCATATCCGGCAGCAGTACCCGGCCGGGACGCGCCTGCGCCTGCACAGCATGGCCGACCCCCAAGCAGTGCCGCCCGGCACCACCGGCACGGTGGTGTATGTAGATGACATGGGGCAGATCGGGATGCGGTGGGACAACGGCCGCAGCCTGGCCCTCGTCCCCGGCGTTGACCGGTTCACCCGCGTGGACGTCCCCAAGCGCCAGAAAGGCGGTGACGCCAGATGAGCTACACGAGCGAACCCGCAGACCAGATCGTCCGTTACTCGCTGGAGGGGACGGAGGTTGCCCTCAAGCTGACCGGCACGGCCGCAGAGCATTTCGCCATGTTTGCGTATGCCATCCTCAAGGATCAGAAAAAGACGCGCGGCAAAACCAAACTGGTGCGGCTGCTCAAGGAGGGAAAGCCCCTCAAGTTTTTCACGCTCCCCGAGGACAGGATGCGGGAGTTTGCGCGAGACGCCAGACGCCATGGCCTGCTGTTTGTGCCCATGCGGGATAAAGCCCATCCGGGGGTCATTGAGATCACGGTGTGTGCGCAGGACGCAGCCAAGGTCAACCGGGTCATGGACCGTATGTGTCTCGACTTTGTCAAGGCAGCTGCGGGGGACGCTCTGCCGGAGCAGGCACCTAAGACGCCCACAGCAACACCGGCTAAATCCGCTGTCAAGATCGAAACGGTCGAAACGCCGGACGGTACGGTGGACTTTGTGGTCGGTGGGTTTGAGGACGACTTTGGCCTTGCCGGGGAGGACGCCGGAAATTTTACCAAAGGCCGGGCGGACGCCCCCCTACAGAGGGGACTGAATCCGTCCGCGCTTTCCTCGCCCAGCAAAAGCTCTTCGCCAATGCCGTCCGCAGAAGATAAGGAAGTACCGCCGCCCAGGCCAGGCCCAGGCCAACCCAGCGGCCGGCCCTCTGTCCGGCAGGAGCTGCGGGAAATCCGGCAGGAGCAGAAGCAGAAGGCTAAGCGCAAAAATCTTGTGCCCCAGCGTACACGCACGAAACACAAGAAAAATATGAAAGGCAGGTAATATGCATGGATCTCTCCAAACTGATCAACAAGGCAGCGGAACAGCCGCAGGCTGAGGCCGCGGCACAGCAGACCCCCAAAGAGGAATACGCTGCCCTGAAAAAAGCCGAACGCGAGGATGCCTGGGCGCGGGTGGACGCCACCGCAGAGGCTGTGTTCAAGGATGGAGCCTCAATGCAGGCGTGGCTTGATTTTGCGGCCGCCTGTACCCCGCAGAGTACCCGCAACCTCCTGATCCTGTATAACCAGAACCCGGCCATCCGCCACCCGCGCACCTTTGACAAGTGGAAAGAGGCGGGCCGGTCGGTACTGGCGGGCGCGGCCGGCTACACCTTTTTTGCGGAGCAACGCTATACCCGCGAAGACGGCACCCCCGCAACCGGGTATGCCCTCGTGAAAGCCTTTGACATCTCCCAGACCCGCGGCCCACAGCCAGCGGCCGAGACCCCGCGCGAGCCGGAGGAACTGCTGGCGGCTTTGATCGAACAAAGCCCTGTCCGGCTGGAGCTCTCCGACCAGCTGCCGGACAAGGTACAGGCGCAGTATGTGCCGGCCCAGCACACCATCTTTGTGCGCAACAACATGGAGGCCGGGACGGCATTCTGCGCCATCGCCCGTGAGCAGGCCCATGCCAGCTTTGACACGGTGGGCCGGGGCTATACCCGGCAGGCGTTTGCGGCGCAGAGTTATTGCGCGGCCTACATCGCCGCCAAAAAGTTTGGGATCGACACATCTGCCTTCCGGTTTGACAAGGTGTGCGAACTCGGCACAGGGCTGGACACCCAGAGCAAGCGCAGTTTCCTCAGCGACGTCAAGTCCGCGGCATACACGGTCAGCCGCGGCATCCGGCGCAGCTTCCGCGAGATGGAGCAGATGATCCAGCCGGATGCGTTCCCGGTTGCTGATCAGCCCCGGCTCGCGAAAGCAAAGGCGGAAAAAAGCAGGGACGCCGGGAGCCGCTGAGAGTTTTCCGTTTGTTTTCAATTGGAGGATAGCCATATCGCAGTCTTTGTGATATGGTTGGCTCAGAAGAAAACAGCCTGGATATAGGGGGGATATGACATGGAAAAAGAGCGGCTGTTCAGGATGACCGAAACGGAGCAGTGTGTGCTGGTGGCGGCACTCAAAAATAGCCCTGGCCCGGCCAGCGATCTGGCCAGCCGGGCGGCGTCTGCACCCAAGCGCAAACTGTACCTTGACACCGAGGAGTACCGGCAGGCGCTGCACGGCCTCAATCAGCTGCGCACCGACTACATGGCGGCGGGGCATTACAGCGACGGCATCGATGCGGTCATGCTTAAACTCACAAAATCCAAATATCGCCGCGCGCCCGCACGGTGAATGTCCGGCTTGACAAAATCCGATGCGGAGGGTATACTACAAACAGAAAAGGGCGCTGCGACAAGCGGTTAGCCCGGAGTTAGAGTAAGGTACTCAAGAATAACCTGAGAAGCCGTCACCCTGGCCGGTGGCGGTTTCTGCGTTTCACGATGATGGTCACCGTGAACCCTCCAAAATGGAGTGTAATACGCATGAGCCTCACCCCCTTTCGGGGTGGGGTGGCCAACCGCCTGTATCGTCGCAATGGACTGCACTCCATTCAAAAAGCCCGGCCGATGGCCAGGCTTTTCTCGTTCCGCTCCGTCATTGCTCCTCTTCCCCACGAAACCTTGCTTCGCAAGTTTCCGCGGGGACCCCATGGCACAGCACTCTTATCCCTTCCGGGGCAAATCCACTGTACCAACCGTTGTCGTATTTTGTCAATCTTTCGCCGCCCCCACTTCCCCGCCGGGAAGTGGGGGCTTTTTGTTTTTTCTGAGGAGGGGTCTTTGAGAAAAAAGTAAGATATATTGCTTCCCTGTCCGGGGGAAAAGACTCGACCGCAATGGTGCTGCGTCTCCTGGCAGAAAACTGGCCGCTGGACGAGATCATCTTCTGTGACACCGGCATGGAGTTCCCGCAGATGTATGGGCATCTCGACCGGCTGGAAAAGCATATCGGTAAGCCAATCACCCGGCTGAAAGCGCCCGCATCCTTTGAATACTACTTCTATGAGTATATGCCGCAGCGGAAAAACCCCACGCTGCTGGACAAGCGCGGCAAAAGCTGGCCTGGCCCGCTGAACCGCTGGTGTACCGGGCTCCTGAAAACCCGGATCATTGACGCCTATCTGAAAGAGCGGTATGGACAGGATGCACTCATCCAGTACATCGGCATCGCCGCGGATGAGCCGGAGCGGGTAAAGGAGCACCGCTATCCGCTCGTAGAATGGGGCATGACCGAGGCCGACTGCCTGCGATACTGCCGGGAGCGCGGGTTTGACTGGGGCGGGCTGTACGATGTGTTCAAGCGTGTGTCCTGCTGGTGCTGCCCATTGCAGCCGCTGGAGGAACTGCGCAGGCTGCGAATCCATTTCCCTGATTTGTGGGATAGGCTGCGGTACATGGATGACCACACATGGCGGCAGTTTCGCAAGGATTACTCTGTGCATCAGCTTGACCAGCGTTTCCAACTGGAGGAAGAATGGCTCCGCAAGGGCCTGTCCATCACGGGCAGGCCCTTTTACCTTGCCCTGCAAAAGGAATTGGACCGGCAGAAAGGAGTTGACGAGCGATGAACCGCAGGCAAACCCCGTGGTGGGTCTGGCTGCTCCCTCTGCCGCTCGTATGGTGGACGGCGCTGTGCTTTGCCGCCTGTTGGCGGCCGGGGGAAAATCTCTTTTACCAACTGGAAAGGATCACGGCGGCCCTCAGCGACCCGGCAGCCATCCGTTGGACACAGGGCGCGCCCCGCGCCCTGTTCGGGTTCACACTGGTGTATGCCGTCTGCGTTTTTGTCTTTGTCTCCAGCGTCAAAAATACCCGCCGCGGCGAGGAACACGGCTCGGCCAAGTGGGGCAATGTGTTCGCCATTGCCAAGCGGTATATGGATCACAAGCGCCCCGGCCAGAACCTCATCCTGACCCAGCACTTCCAGATCAGCATGGACGGCCACAAGCATCAGCACAATACCCACGTCCTCGTCATCGGCGGCTCCGGTGCGGGCAAGAGCCGGTCGTATGCTATCCCCAATGTGCTGACCTGTGGGGACTGCTCCATGCTTGTCTGTGACCCCAAGGCCGAGATCCTCCGCAAGACCGGCGCGGCGCTCAAAGGCCACGGCTTTGAGGTGCGGGTGTTTGACCTCATCGACCCGGACAGCTCCTTTTGCTACAACCCCCTCGCCTATGTCCGGGACGATAAGGACGTCCTGCGACTGATCGAGACCCTCATCCAATCCACTACCCCACCGGGTTCTCAAAGCTCTGACCCGTTTTGGCAGAAATCCGAGACAGCCCTGCTGCAGGCGCTGGTGCTCTACCTCATGCACTACGCCCCGCCCGAGGAACAAAACTTCGCTACGGTCATGGAGATGCTGGCGGCGGCCGAGGTCAAGGAGGAAGATGACGATTTCGAGTCCCCACTCGACATCCTGTTTGCGCGGCTCGAGATGCGCGACCCGGAGAGCATTGCCCTCAAGCAGTATCGCATTTTCAAGATGGGCGCGGCCAAGACGGTCAAGAGCATCCTCATCAGCGTGGGCGTGAGGCTGGCGGCGTTCAATTTGCCGCAGATTGCAAAGCTGACGTGTCTGGATGAACTCCATCTTGAGGAGATGGGGGAGAAACGGATCGCCCTGTTCTGCTGCATCCCGGACAGCGACCGCTCGCTCAACTATCTGGTGGGTATGCTCATTGGGCAGCTCATCCAGACATTGTATTTTGTAGCGGATCGCAAATACAAAGGCCGCCTGCCAGTGCCGGTGCATCTGCTCATCGACGAGGCCCCGAACATCGCCCTGCCCACCGACAACTTCCTGCCTTGGCTCGCCACCATGCGCAGCCGCAACATCTTTTGCAGCTACATTGCGCAGAATATGGCGCAGCTCAAAGGGCAGTTCAAGGATCAATGGGAATCGCTGGTGGGCCTTTGTGACGAGTTCCTTTTCACCGGGGGAAATGAAAAAGAAACGCACAAGTATGTATCCGAACTCATGGGCAGAGAGACGCTGGACACCAACACCTATGGCCGGACCCGTGGTCGGAACGGCAGCTATTCGACCAACGACCAGCAGGCCGGCCGTGAATTGCTCACGCCAGACGAGGTGCGGATGCTCGGCCCGCGCAAGGCAATCCTGTTTGTACGGGGCGAGCGGCCCATGCTGGACGATAAGTACGACCTCATGCGCCACCCGCACATCCGCGAAACTGAGGACGGCGGCGCGCCGCCCTACGATTATACCGCCGCGCGTCTGGCACAGGGGGATCTCGCCGGTGCGCCGGAGGATTACGAACTGCTCGACATGGACGATTTTTTGCCGGAACCGTCTGCGCCGGGCACATTGCATTTTTCCGTCCAGAGGGGCGGAAATCAAAGAACAGGAGGAAGCGAATGAAACAAAAGAAAAACTGTACTGCAAAAAGCAGTGGCCCCCTCGGGGAAATGCTGACGCCGCTGCACCGCAAGGCGGACACGTTCAAACGTTCCTATCGGATGCTGGCGGCGGCTTTTGCCATGACTGTGCTGCTGACCACCCCGGCCTTTGCCACGGGCGGCGACCCGCTGGCTGTGATCAACAACCTGACTGCCTTTATCTTTTCCCTGATCCGCGCGGTGGGCATGATCCTGCTGGGCTGGGGGATCGTGCAGGTGGGCCTGTCGCTGCAGAGCCACGACCCAAGCCAGCGGTCGCAGGGGTTCCTCACGCTGGCGGGCGGCTTGATCGTGACGTTTGCAAAGGAGATTCTCGACCTGATCACCGGCACAGCAGTATGAGAGGTGTGCGGAGAAAAGAGGTGATGGCCTGTGGGTGACAACGCATGGATCATCGACAATCTCAACGCTGCGCTGGAAACCTGGAACTCGAAGCTGGCCGAGCTCTGGCAGCTTTTGACCCAAAGCCCGCAGGGGTTCCGGGGCGGCGGCATCTGGCAGGTGGTGCTTGGCATCCACGGCGCGCTGAAAGGCATCGGGCTCGGCCTGCTGGTGCTGTTCTTTGCGGCCGGGGTCATCCAAACCTGCGGCAGCCTGGCTGAGACCCGCCGCCCCGAGCGGGCGCTGGGCCTGTTCGTCCGGTTCGTGCTGGCCAAGGCCGCCGTGCAGTATGGCCTCGACCTCATGCTGGCGGTGTTTGAAATCGCGCAGGGGACGGTGTCCAGCATTATGTCCGCCTCCGGCGTGGGCGGGCTTTCCGGCGCGGCGCTGCCGCAGGAGGTCATCGACAAGGTGGCGCAGGTCGGCTTCTGGCAGAGCATCCCGCTCTGGGCGGTCACCCTTTTGGGCGGGCTGTTCATTACGGTGCTGTCTTTCATCATGATTTTGACCTTCTACGGCCGGATGTTCCGGCTCTACATTTTCGCGGCTATTGCCCCGATCCCGCTGGCCGCCTTTGCCGGGCAGCCAAGCGCAAACATCGGGCGCAGCTTCCTCAAAAGCTATGCAGGGGTGTGTCTCGAGGGCGCAGTGATCGCTCTCGCCTGTGTGATCTTTTCAGCCATGGCCAGTGCGCCGCCCGCCATTGCAGGCGGGGTTTCTGCGGTCACAGCCGTTTGGAGCTATGTGGCGGAACTGATTTTCAACCTGCTTGTGCTGGTGGGGGCCATCAAGGCCAGCGACCGGATCGTCAAAGAGATGATGGGGCTTTAAGATTTTGGAAGAATGGAGGGATACGCATAGAAATCAAGATTCCGAAAGAGATCAGCGAATATCAGGAATCCGTATTCTTCGGCCTCGGCCTGCGGCAGTTCACCTGTTCGCTGCTGGCCGTGGCCGCGGCGGTCGGGCTGTATTTCCTGCTGGACCATGCCGTTGGCGCTGAGATCGCGGGCTGGGCCAGCGTCCTCGGCGCGGCGCCATTCGCAATCTGCGGCTTTGTCCGCTATCACGGTATGACCGCCGAGCAGACGCTGGCCGCCATCCTGCGCTCGGAGGTGTTTACCCCGCGCAGGCTCGTGTGCAAAGGAGAAAATCTGTATTACAGGGCGTTGGCCGGGCGCATTGCCGCCGGCAGAAAAAAGCCCGGCCGGGAAACGGAGGTGGCCGCATGATCAAGACCCTTGCCGCAAGTCTCAAGCGGGACAAAGAGAAATTCCGCGTCCCGCGCTCGGTGCAGGACGCCATCCCCATCCGCCGCATCTGGCCGGATGGGATTTTTCTTTGCGGGCAGGACGGCTATTCCCGCTCCTACCGGTTTACCGACATCAATTACGCGGTCGCCAGCAAGGAGGACAAGCTGGCCATGTTCCTCGATTACTCCGAGTTGCTCAACGCGCTGGATTCGGGAACCTGCGCCAAAATCACCATCCACAACCGCAAGGTGGACAAAAGCCGGTACGAGCAGGACCTGCTGTTGCCCATGAAAAAGGACGGCCTGGACGGATACCGCCGCGAGTACAACGCCATGCTGCGCTCCAAGATCACGGCCACCAGCAGCAGCGTGATGCGGGAGCAGTACCTCACCCTCTCGGCGCACAAGAAAAACATCGAGGAGGCCCGGTCGTATTTCGCCCGCGTGGGCGGTGAGATCACGGCGCGATTTGCAAAGCTGTCCTCCCAGGCCACACCGATGGACGCCGCCGAACGCCTTTCCCTGTTGCACGACTTTTTCCAAGATGGCAAACCTGCATCGTTCCCCTTTGACATAGCCGACCGCGCCAAGCTGGGCCATGGTAGCAAGGAGTGGTTCTGCCCGGACAGCATCGAGTTTTACGCCGACCATTTCAAGCTGGACGGCCGCTTTGGCCGGGTACTCTACCTGCGGGATTACGCCAGCTACATCAAGGACAGTTTTATCAACGAGCTCTGCGAGCTCGACCGCAGCCTCATGCTCTCCATCGACATTCTGCCAGTACCCACGGATGAGGCTGCGCGGGAGCTGCAAAACAAACTGCTGGGGATCGAGACCAACGTGACCAACTGGCAGCGGCGGCAGAACAATGCCAGCAACTTTTCGGCGGTCGTCCCCTATGATATGCAGCTCCAGCGGAAAGAGACCACCGAGTTTCTGGATGACCTGACCGGCCGGGATCAGCGCATGATGTTCGGCCTTGTGACGCTGGTGCATCTGGCCGACACCAAGGAGCAGTTAGATGCCGACACCGAGAGCCTGCTGGCGGTGGGCGGCAAGCACCGATGCGAGCTCTCCACCCTGCGCTGGCAGCAGCGGGACGGCCTCGACACGGCCCTGCCGTATGGGGTGCGGCATATCCACGCTTTGCGCACCCTCACCACCGAGAGCACCGCCGTCCTCATGCCGTTCAAGGCACAAGAGCTCTGCCACCCGGACGGCATCTATTATGGCCAGAACGCCGTCTCCGGCAACATGATCCGCATCGACCGGTCAAAGCTGCTCAACGGCCACTCGTTCCGGCTTGGTGTGTCCGGCAGCGGAAAATCCATGAGCGCCAAGGAGGAGATCGTACACATTGCCCTTGCTACCGAGGATGACATCCTTATCCTTGACCCAGAGTCGGAATTTGGCCCGCTGGCAAAGGCGCTCGGCGGCGAGGTGCTGCCCATCTCCCCGCACAGCAACGTTCACCTCAACGCGCTGGACATGGACAAAGCCTATGGCGAGGGGCAGAACCCCCTCATCGACAAGGTGCAGCTCATCCTCTCGATGTTCGAGCCGCTGGCCGAGCGGGGAACGCTCTCCGCCCGGCAGAAATCCCTGCTCGACCGCTGCGCCCGGATCACCTACGGCAGCTACCTTTGCGGGGGATGCACCGGCGAGCCGCCCACCCTGACCGACTTTCGAAATGTTCTGCTTGCCCAACCGGAGCAGGAAGCCCACGACCTGGCCCTCGCCGCAGAGCTCTACACCACCGGCAGTCTCAATGTTTTTGCCCACCAGACCAATGTGGACACCTATGCCCGCATCCTCGTGTATGACATCCGGGAACTGGACGAGCAGCTGCGGCCGGTGGGCATGGTGGTGACGCTGGACGCCATCTTCAATCGGGTGATCCGCAACTGGCGGCAGGGCAGGCGCACCTGGGTGTTCGCGGACGAGTTCTATCTCCTGTTCCGCTATTCCTACAGTGCCGATTTCTTCTACCGGTTGTTCAAACGCCTGCGAAAATACAATGCGTATATCACGGCGGTGAGCCAGAATGTGGAAGAAATCCTGCAATCTGACACCGCACGGCTGATGCTGGCGAACAGCGAGTTCCTCGTGATGCTCAACCAGGCCGCCACCGACCGGGACGAGCTGGCAAAGCTGCTGAGTATTTCCGAAAACCAGCTATCCCACATTACAAACGTCCCGGCCGGGCATGGGCTGATCCGCTGCGGCGGGGTGATCGTGCCGTTCCAGAATGACTTTCCCAAAGACACGGCGCTTTACCGCTTGATGACGACCAAGCCGGACGAAGCGTGGGCGATAGAGAAGGCAGGAGGTGAATAGGGATGAGTTGCGGCAAGGATGCAATGGCCGAGAAGTTCGAAGAAGTTACTGTGTTTGATCAGCCGATGATCTTTACCTGCCTGCGGATCGACCGCGAGACGGTGCCCAAGGGGGTGTATCTGTATGAGGTACAACACGACAGTAACTGTCAGGGAATCCCTGTGCAGATTGCGGAATACATCCTCGTGAACCATTGGGGGACCCTGCTCACAAGCCGTCCGATTCGGCTGGACACCCACCCTGCGAGCGGCAAAAGGTACCGGCTGCTTGATCCCGAAAAAGATTGGAACTATGAGGGACTCGGCACCACCCTGCAGGAGTATCTGAAAAAGCACCCGCCGGTCAAGGCGAAACACCGGGGCGAAGAACGGTGATCCCGGCCTTGCGTTTGCATTCATTTTACGGTATTATTGGACGGGCAGGGGGTGGAAAAGCAGGAATGAACGATTTGGAAAAGCAGCAGAAGCGCAGCGGCCAAAACGTGGCCTTTGAGCGTATCCGGCGCATCACCGGGTACCTTGTAGGCACCACGGACCGCTGGAACGACGCCAAGAAAGCGGAACTCCGCGACCGGGTAAAGCACACAAAATAAGGCACCAACCTATAGCGCCCACCGGGTTTTCCCCGGTGGGCATTTCTTTGTAAAGGGGGAACTGCAGATCCGGGAAGTCAAAGAGAGGGAGCAAACCATTAGGCCCAAAATGCCAAAAGCCCGCCAGCCAAAGCAGTGGGTAAAGCCAACTGCGCCGTCTCTGCACGACAAGGCGGCGGGCCAGCTGGTGCGCGAGATGGAGCGCAGCACAGAATCTCCGTTCGGCGTGTCCGAGGAGCGGCAGGAGGAGCGGCGGGCGGGGGCTGCTGTTAAGGAAACAGGAAAAGCAGCCGTGCTGTCCGTATACCGGGCGGGCCGCGGCATGGATTCGGCTGTCCGGCAGGTCGCCCGGAATGTGGTTCGGCAGAATGCGTCCGGACACAGTGCGGGGCCGGGCAATGCAAGTCCTGTCCATATGCATCAGAGCGGGCCAGCAGGACAGGCGCCGGTTCTGCATCCTATCAGGCAGCCAATGCCTACCCCGGAGCAGCGCGGCCGGGCGCTGGCACAAAAGCGTGCCAGACAGCGCACCGACCGGCTGCGGGAACAGGCGGCTGCGGCCGGGGCAGGACGTACAGAGATGCCGGATGCCCGCCCCGGAAACCCCGCCAAAGGCCCCCGCAAACCGCCTGTTCCCAGCCTGCGGGACACCCCAGCGCAAGCCCAAACCGCCCCGCACACGGCCAGCGTGGCGGCCCAGCGGGCGCGGCGGCTGGCCGTGCGCAGCAAGCAGGTGTCGCAGGCAACCGTGCGCGGTATTCGGTCGGTCGTGCAAAGGCTGCTGGCCTTATTTAAGACGATGGCTGCGGCAGCCAAAAGCCTTGCCGCTGCTCTCGCAGCCGGCGGCGCGGCCGCCGCGCTGGTCGAGGTGTTTATCTGCTTGGTTGCCATGGTGGCCGGCTCGGCATTCGGCATCTTTTTTGCCGTCCAGCCCACAGGGAATGGCATTGCTTTGCAGGACGCTGTCCGGCAGCTCAGTGAGGAATATCATTCGCAGATCAGAGAGATCGAACAGAGCATCCCGCATGACAGGGTGGAATACCTCCCGGACGGCCTGACCGCCATCCCATGGCAGGAGGTGCTGTCGGTGTTTGCGGCGGATATGGCGGCGGCGGAAAACGGCCAGCCGGTCGCTGTGCTGGAAAGCGCACAGATCGGCCGGCTGGAAGAAATCCTTTGGCAGATGAATCCGGTATCCCACCGGACCTACACGGAGGAACACGAGGAGGAACGGACCACTGTGGACGAGGCCGGGGAAGAAACAACAGAGACCGTGACCATCACCGAAACGGTGCTGGAGATCACGGTCCAGCATAAGGCCCCGCAGGAGATGGCCGCTGCGCTCGGCTTCACCGCACGGCAGGACGAACAGCTTGCGCTCCTGTCCGACCCGCTGTACCAAGCGCTCTGGATGGAACTGCTGGGCGGGTATGTCAGCGGCGGCGGGGAGATCCTTACGCCGGGCAATGTGCCGGCCGGCTCCGGTCTTTTCCAGTGGCCGCTGCCTGAGGCGTTCAGGATCACCTCCGACTTTGGCGAGCGCGTTGATCCCATCTCCGGCGAGAGCAGCTTCCACACCGGCACCGACATCGCGGCCCCCGAGGGGACGCCGATCCTGGCCGCGGCAAACGGCACGGTCACCCTTGCCAACGGTACAGACCCATGGGGCGGCGGATATGGGTACTATGTAAAAATCAGCCATGGCGGCGGCATGGAAACGCTTTATGCGCATTGCTCCGCCATCTGCGTTACTCCCGGCCAGACCGTCCGGCAGGGCGAGGTGATTGGGTTTGTGGGGAGTACCGGAAACAGTACAGGAAACCATCTGCATTTTGAATTGCGGGTAAATAATCAACCGTTAGACGCTTTCAACCATTAATTATCTGAAATCCGCTAATCTGTAATGATGGAGGTGAGTACGTTCGTTATTCCCTCCCGAACAGAAAACTTCACAGCGGGTATAGATGTTCGGGGGAAAAGCAGATTTGTGTTAGGGGCAGCTTGAATAATTACACCCTCTGTTTGTTCTATATTACCGTCCAGATCATGCAAATATACCGTACAGCTGCCCAAATCACTCCGCACCTGCGCGGTTACATTGTCCGTTTCAGCAGCGTAGTTTTTGTATTCCAATGGATGAGAAAACCCGCAGTCATACGCAACGCAGTTCTGCCAGCTAACGATTGTGTGCCTTCGGGAATGGCCATGAAGAGTTGGCGTTATTACAGTTGTAACGTCGATGCCAGGGAAAGGCGACCACTGTGTTGTAATAGTGCCATTGGAAATCTGGACTTTGCTGGGAGCTTTTCTTCCTACGAAGATGTCGCCGACCTTAAACACAAGATCACTGTCTGGAGCCATCAAGGCAAGACTTACATTTTCCTTCCGAACAGAGAACCCATATTTGGAGCTATATGCAAACTTTGCATATTTTTCCTCATAATGCCCCAGCGGGTACGGCTCATCATATAATCCGGCAGGAAGCAATGTTGCCGTATCCCCGCTGTTTACCATAATCATTTTTGCTCTATCTAATGTTTTAATTTCGTCAAAAGCGGGAAAATCCACCGCTTTTGTACTCCAGTATGGATGATTGTCGGGAAGGCCAAGTACCAAAAAAGTCTTTAATGCCCATAGGGGTGAACCAGGGGCATTGTAGTTTTCTGCCATTATCAGATTTGGATAGCGATACCCAATCGTCAATATCCCCGAAAAGTCTCTCATATGGCTTTGCCACCAATATTCCAAA
Source organism: uncultured Oscillospiraceae bacterium (assembly GCA_910579545.1). Taxonomy (GTDB): domain Bacteria; phylum Bacillota; class Clostridia; order Oscillospirales; family Ruminococcaceae; genus UBA7177. Next base: position 56,824 of record CAJTVI010000006.1, read on the forward strand.
TGCCGTTCAATGATACCTTTCATCGTGGCAAGCGGAAGCGGCTCGATGCCCGCATATATGCATGCACTAAAGAAAGCCGCCTCGGCAAAGCGATATGTAAGGCTGCGTCCATATGGAACCGCGGCACCAGTTTTATCAAACCAGTACACAAATTGCTGTCCAAAGATATTTGCCCGTTCTTTAAACTGCTGAGATTGTACCGGATCGCGCTCCTGCATAAATGTAGCATAAAGCAATCCATAAAAATGGAAAGCAAACGCATTGTAATAATCAAACTGACTATATGGATAGGCATCGGTATACCATCCGTCACCGACGTATAAGCTATTGATATTGCTAAGGCATTTATCAAGGGCCTGCTGATTGAATCGGTCCGAACCAACCTTTAGCAGAGCTACGTTAACAAGAACTCCAAAAAACGCCCAATTGGTTAACCACAATGCATGGTCATTGATGGTTCCCAGCCAAGCCGTCAAATTTGATTTTGCTTCGGGAGACAATGGGTCCCATAGTTTTTGGGGGGCCAGTATCATCCCCAATGATATAGCTGCCATCTCAACAAACAGCTGGCTGTAGTCGTCCGGGGTACCCCAGTATTCGGGAGCTTTGGGGTCGGTTCCTTTTGTGATTCCACGCAGGTAAATGTTTTCCAGCTGCTCGTTTGATCCACCACCGCTTAAGTATGGAGCAAGTCCCCAAAGCACACGCGCAAACGCTTCAATGTTGGCGATGTTTTCCGAGTAACCCGCCCCCGTATACCCCAAAACCAAGCGGGAATCCCCATCTGTATAATGAGGCAATACCGCATTCAACAGGTCGAACAGGTTATTTTGATAATCTTGCTTTGATACAAATGCCATCATACATCTTCCTAAAAACGCTTTGTACTATACAACGATCCTTCCATTTTCGTCCGCAGCCTTGGGAAAAGCAGCCATCCAGTCGATAAGGGTCATGCCGATGCTGATTCCTGACCAGCATACGGCAAGATAAATAACCCCTTTGACCCAGTGACGGGCGTAAAAATGATGGACTCCGAACATTCCCAAAAGATGCAGCCACAGATATACTTTCCGCTGAACAACAGTTTCTTTATGGAACCGTTCGCGCATGGCCGTGTAAAACCCAAGCAGCCTCTCCATGACCGTTTTTTTGTTGTATTGTGGGTTTACCTCAGAGGCAATATCGGGATATTGTTCCCTCAGCTGATCCAACTCGTCATAGGCAGCCACCATCTCGGCAGCATTGATCTTTTCCGTTTCGGGCCGCTGCACGCGGTCTTTGCTTTTCTTCATCGGTAATCTCCTTGCTCCGGCTTTATCGATTATTTATAAACCGATACTTCTGTACATGGCCCTATACGAAAATGATCCTGAGGGCCGCGGCCGAAAATGGGCCTTTTATCCTGCTTTTGCAAAAGGGAACATCGCATGACAAGGGCGCACACGGTTTTTGGGCAACGCATATCTGTTTGGGGGTATTGTTACGGCTGCTTGCCGATGTAGGCCAGGATGCCGCCGTCTACATAGAGGATGTGGCCGTTGACGAAGTCGGACGCGGCCGAGGCAAGGAAAACCGCCGGGCCGCCCAGGTCCTCGGCCTCGCCCCAGCGATTGGCCGGGGTCTTGGCCAGGATGAACTGGTCGAAGGGATGCCTCGAGCCGTCCGGCTGTACCTCGCGCAGCGGCGCGGTTTGCGGGGTGGCGATGTAGCCGGGGCCGATGCCGTTGCACTGGATGTTGTACTGGCCGTACTCGCTGGCGATGTTTCTGGTCAGCATCTTCAGCCCGCCTTTGGCCGCTGCGTAGGCCGAGACGGTCTCGCGGCCAAGCTCGCTCATCATGGAACAGATGTTGATGATCTTACCGCCGCCCTTTTCGATCATGCCGGGGATCACCGCTTTCGCTACGATGAAGGGGCCGGTCAGGTCGATGTCGATCACCTGGCGGAAGTCCGCGGCGGCCATCTCGCACATCGGGATGCGCTTGATGATGCCCGCGTTATTCACCAGAATGTCGATCACCCCGACCTCCTGCCGGATCCGGGCCACCATCGCTCCGACCGCCGCCTCGTCGGTGACATCGCAGTTGTAGCCATGGGCCTCGATGCCAAGCTCCTTGTAGGCGGCGACGCCCTTTTCGATCAGGTCGGGTTTGCGGTCGTTAAAGACGATCCGGGCCCCGGCCTGCCCCAGGGCTTTGGCGATGGCAAAGCCAATGCCGTAGCTGGCCCCGGTGACCAAAGCCGTTTTACCGGTCAAATCAAATTGGTTCATCTGTTCCTCCTTATGTTCAAAAGCGCCCCGGCAGCTGCAGGCCTGATGCGCTGCCGGGGCATTGTATCGTAAAAGTGCGACTGCAGAAAAATCAGGCCGTTGCAGCCTTGGCCTTGATGGCGGCTATCTCGTCCTGGATCTCTTCCATCTTTTTCTTATCCAGCGGATAGAAATGCATGGCGATCAGGTTGACGCCGTTCATGATGATCAGGATGCCGAAGGCGAGGAACAGCCCCACAAATTTGAGCTGCGGGGTCAGCGGGGTACCGATGTCGGGCATGGTATCCTTAAAGCCGATGGCGGCCAGCATCAGGCTGGCGATCATCGGGGCCACCGAGGAGACCATCTTATCCACAAAGCTGAAAAGGGTGCCGATCATGCCCGGCACATACCGGCCGGTGCGGTAGGTTTCGTAGTCGGTGCAGTCGGCCGTCATGGTGATGACCACCGCCGAAGAGATGTTCTGCATCCCCTGGGCAATCAGGTAAAGCGCAACAAAGGCAATGGTAAAGAAGGTAAAGCCTGTAAAGGCGCCGTCGCCGGGCAGGCTGAGGGTCGAGGGATCCCCAAACCACCACAGGGCCATCATCAGCGCGTTGGTAATGACACAGCCGATGGAGCCTACGACCAGCGCGCGTTTTTGGCCCATCTCACGGGCAATGTAACCGACCCCAAACAGGATAAAGGCAATGGTCACAATCGTAGTGTAGCCCGCCACGATGCCGGACAGCGCATAGTTGCCTGCCACGATCCCGAACAGGATCAGGGTGACGGTCGTAGTTTTTGCGTTCATGCCCAGCTTATCGGTGGAGGCGGAGGCAACCAGCATCTGGATGGCGCGATTGTGCATCAGAACATCGGCATAGTCCTTAAAGCCAACCTTTTGCTCCTTGCCGGTGCCAAAATACTTGATGTTGTCTTTGGGAGCGATCGAGATAAACGCGATGGCGGTGAGGATGACGGAGGAGATGCCCATGACCAGGAACATTTCCTGGAACACCCCAAGGGCTTCCATCTTGCCATATTTCGGCACCAGTACCAGGGACACCAACATTTCGCCCAGAGCAAATACGACCGGCGTGCAGATCCCGTCCACCACGCCAAAGATCGGGCGCTGTTTGGGGTCGTTGGTCAGGCAGCTTTGGCCGGCCTTGGTAATAATGCACTGGCAGGTATAGCCCAGATAGAAAATGGCGTTGATGATAAAGAACCAGACCAGCCGGATGCCCTGCGGCAGCAGCGGCGTAACATAGTACATCAAAAAGACGGAAACGAACATGGTAACGTTGCCTATTACCATAAAGGGACGGTTTTTGCCGAATTTTCCGTTGGTGCGGTCCACGATCAGCCCCACAAACGGGTCGGTAACGCCGTCCCAGATACGGGAGATCATGCTGAACGACCCCGCAAGGATCACCCCGGCGCCCACAAACCCCGTGAGATAGTAGGCAACATACCATGTCATAAACAGGTAACAGTTGGTTGCCGAGTTGTTGAGCGAAAAGCCTGCGACACGCCAGGTTGGTACGCCGTGCATACCATTTGGCCCATCGTAATGGCCGTCTGAGTACTTTGCCATAATTGATTCCTCCTATTTTTATTTTCGGAGCCGGGATGACCGCGAGGAAAAACCAGCCCCTGATCCAAACCGCTTCTTTACTGCGGCCTGAATTTCACTGAAAAACAAGCACTTACCAGATGAAAAGGCTTTTGCCCTTCAGCCTGAGAACTGCCTCAATAAAGTAGTAGTCACCATAGATGATGGGCACCTCGGTATTGGTACCGTCCGGGTCATGATAAAAGAAGGTGCCGCCGCCCACAATGGAGTCCGCCTCCGGATCCCAGTTGCAGAACTTCTTTTCGCATGCCTGCAAAATACGCAGGGCCGCCTTGATATAAAGCGGCTTTTCCATCTCAGCCACATGATCGGCGATCTCAAGCAGACCGGCGGCGGTGATGGCAGCGGCGGTGGAGTCATACTTGAGGGGCTGGGCGGGCTGGCGGTAATCAACAAGCGGCAGCCAGTCGTTTGCAGCAAGGTTTGCAATGCAGTAGTGGGCGCATTGCTTTGCAGTATTGAGGAACGACTCATCGCGGGTATGACGGTAGCTCAATGCAAACCCATATACCGCCCAGCTTTGGCCCCGGCTCCAGCTCGAACCCTGCTGGTAGCCCTGCCCCCGCGGGTTGGTCAGGTACTCGCCGGTATCCGGGTCAAACGCAACGATGTGGTTGCAGCTTCCGTCCGGCCTGACGATATATTGCTGCGCAGTTTTGGCATGGCTTACCGCAACCTTCGCAAAGCGCGGGTCGTTGGTTTCTTCAGATGCCCAATAGAGCAGAGGGATATTCATCAGGCAATCGATGATCATCCAGCCGCGCACATCCCCATTGCCCATTGTCTGAGCCATCTCGGCCATTGAGTCAGGCCAGGCCCTGATGAAATGTCCGTCCAGATTGTAGCGTGAGAACAACAGGCTGGCAGCCAGCAAGCCGCGGCGGCGTCCTTCCGGGTCGCCTGTTTTGCGGTAGTTTGCCACCGAAGTAGGAAGAAACAAAAAGCCTACATCGTGGTCAACCTTTTCAGGGCTGTCCAACAGGGCATTCAAACGTTCTTCCACGCCCAGCGCGGCCTTGCGGTAACTCTCATCCGCAGTAGCCTCATACATCTGCCAAAGCATCCCCGGCCAGAAACCGTTGGTCCAGAAGCCGAGCCCCCATTCCTGGCTTTCAACGTCCTCATATCTGCCAACTTTGTTTGTCGTGTAGGGGATCATGCTGCCGATCCGCCCGGCCTCCGCCTTCATCTTAATAAGTATCCTGCCGTAGATGTCTTCGACCCAAGCCCGATCTTGGGCGCTGAGGGGCCCAGTTGCCGGCTTAGACATGGTCGTGTTCTGCTTTATGCCAGGGGCGAAAAATTCAGCCATAACTTCCTCCTTTTTGTGCACCTTTTTTGTTATTATAGTTGAATCCGCTCCCAAACTGTTAGAATGGATGGTAGCTGAATAGAAAAAAGAGGGAACAAAATTTATAAAATTATGACCAAAAAAGAGCCGTCCAGTTGGGACCGCTCTTTTTTGGTCTTTGTAAAAATCTACGTAGAAAACGGCACCATTGCCTTTTGGGATTCCGGGAGAAAGATTGGATTGTCTACGGAGCAGAATAGAAGGTTTTGTTTCTTCGATATTCCTGCGGGGTCATTCCCATCACATTTTTGAATATTTTGGTAAAATAATTGTTGTCCTCATAACCCACATGCCGGCTGATGTCCTGAACCAGCAGCTGGCTGTTTTCCAAAAGGCTTGCAGCACGTTCGCAGCGCACCTGCATCACATACTGTTTTACAGTCTTTCCGGTTTCATTATGGAACAGCTTTGAAAAATGTTTCCGGGTCAGATGGTTGATCTCACACAAAGTATGGATCGTAATGTCCTGGCTGATATGGGTATTGATATATTCAACGGCCCGCTTGACATAGGGCGAATAGCTTGTCCTGTTGTGCCTGTAAATGAGCCCGCAAAATTCAAAAAGGTATTTTCGCTGCAGATCGTGCAATTGTTTCTCATCGACTGCGTGATGCATCTGCTGGGCATATTCCTGGCTGACAGCATCAATAACGATTGGAGAAAGGCCGGCTTTTAGCGCGCCCAAACGGGCCCATGTGCGGGTGATCGCGGCTCCTGCGACCCAATCACTGAGCTTGTCCGTTGCAAAATGATAGATGGCTTTGTCATTAAAGGTTTCAAACAGCTCCAATACCTGCTCGGTTTTGCCCTGAGAAATGAATTCGATGATCTGCAGCTCCCTTGCATACCGTTGCTGAACCACTTCCGCCTCCTCATGCTTCTGGGCAATGCGTGCCTGCTTTGCCGCGTTGGCCTGGGCCTCCATATCCACGGCCTCCAGCCCGTAGGCCGTGGAATTTCCAACCGTATTTTCCAAAAGCAGCTGGGCAACGTACACCACATATTCCTGTTCCAAAAGGGGCAGCTTGCAGTAGTAGAGCTTATAGGGGAAAAAAGCGGATTCCTGCACACCGCAGTTGATCAACCGGACGCGGGCATCGTTATCCCGCCATGCGCTGCAGACAAACGGCCCCAAGACAACCCAGTCCGCGCCGCATTTGACAATAATGGTGTGCGTATTCAGCTTGTCGGACAGCACATAGATATGCCGTCCATCCTTTTTTTCAAAGAACACCCGCAGACCTTCCGCGGTATACAGAGTTTGCACCTGGGGCAGCAGGCAGTAGTTTCCTTCGAATACTTTCAGGGGCTGGTTGTTCCCTCTCCAAACGGCCATTGGCAATTCGCTTAATGCTGGAACCATAATTTGGGCAGACTCAATAAAATCCATTGTTACACCTTCATTAAACAAACACCCCGGCAGGGAAAAGCCGATATCCTTGCGCTGGGGTTCTTACCAGCTCAGTATCCGTACTTACCGCGTTTTGCGGCCAGAAAGATGGCACAGAGCAGCATCGCCATGCCCTCTGCCACCACCACCGAGGCCCATACCCCGTTGATGCCCCACAGCCGGGGCATCAGCAGCACTGCGCCCGCCTGAAAGACAAGGGTGCGCAGAAAGGAGATGAGCGCCGAGGTCAGCCCATCCCCCAAGGCCGTGAAAAAGCCCGAGCCGAAGATGGCAAAGCCCATTAGCGAAAAGGAGAGTGCAAAGATACGAAAACCGGAAACGGTCAGATCCAGCAGCGCGGGATCGTAGCCCACAAAGATGCGGGCCAGCGGCATCGCCAGTAATTGGCCCGCCGCCAGCATCAGCAGCCCAAACCCGCCGGTCATCCGCAGGCTCTGATGCAGAAGGCCATGCAGTTCGGTATGGTTTTGTGCGCCGTAGTGATAGCCAACCACCGGGGAGGTTCCAATCGAATAACCAATAAATGTACCGGAAAAGATTAGGCTGACATACATCATTACCCCATAGGCTGCCACCCCATTTTCCCCGGCGTACCGCAGTAGCTGCAGGTTGTACAGCATACTTACCAGGCTCATGGAAATGTTGCTCATAAATTCCGATGTGCCGTTGCCGACCGCCCGCAGTACCGCCCGTCCCTCAAACCGGGTGGACCCCAGCCGCAGCAGGCTGCTGTTTTTGCGAAAGAAATAAAGCAGCGGTATCCCACCACCCACCGTCTGGCTCAAGGCCGTGGCAATGGCGGCACCGGCCAGCTTGTGCGGTTGGGGCAGAAGCGGCACAAGCAGGGCGTCCAGCAGGATGTTGGTCAGCCCAGCCAGCAGGGTCACAACAAATCCAAGCTGGGGCTTTTCGGCGGCAGCAAAAAAGCTCTGGAACAACAACTGCAGCACATAAAAGGGCAGAGCCGCCAGGATGATGCGGGCATAGAGTACGCAGCAGTTCAGCAGTTCGCCCTCAGCGCCCAGCGCGATCGAGATGGGGCGGATGAATAGAAAGCCCAGCACCGCCGCCAAAACCCCAAGCCCCAATGCGGTGAATGTGAACAGCGAGAAATAACGGTTTGCGCGTTCGCTGTCCCCTTTGCCAAAGGTTTGGGCCACGATCGCGCTGCCGCCGGTGCCGAACATGAAGCCGATGGTAGCTACTATCATCAGAAAAGGCATGATGAGGTTGACCGCCGCAAAGGGTGTTTTGCCTGCGAAATTGGATACAAAAAAGCCGTCTACTACCCCATAAATCGAGGTAAAGATCATCATGGCGATGGAAGGCAGGGTAAAACGGATGAGCCTGCCATAGGTAAAGTGGTCGGAAAGCTGGATTTTCATGCGGTTCCCTCCCATAGCATGCAAACGAATCACGGCTTGCCGGATCATCTGGTTTTTATTGTAGCATGAAAAGGCGCAAATCCGTTAGAACAAAAATCCTTCCATTAGAAAAAATTGGAAGATAACCCATACATGAAGGACGCTTCTGGTCTATCACCCTGCGCGAACGCTGTGAAACTCGACGAAACCATCCCCCTGTTTTTACTAATATTCTCCGTTCTGTTCTAACGAACAAAAAAGGGGATGTGATACAATAAAAATAATTGCAAATCAAAAGGACAGGGAACAGACAGCCTGAAATCTCAAGCAAGGGCTAAAACCCGACAATCCATCTGTTTTTTCTGCCAATCTGCTGCAGATCACATGGATGGCGCCAAATAAAAAGAACAAGGGGGTTTATCATGGTAAGAAAAGCATCCGAACAGGTACGCCGCTATTACAACGAGGATGGGCCGGAGATCAGCACGGTCGGCCGCAGGGTCATCCAGCAGGATGGACTGTATTTTAAGGATTTGGATGGCAGCGGCAAGGTATCTGCGGTCAACGACTGGCGGCTGCCGGCCTGTCAGCGCGCGGCAGCCTATGCCGCGATCCTGACCGTGCCAGAAAAGCTGGGACAGCTGTTTATTGCTGACTGGCGGATGGGCATTCGGCAAAAAGACCCAGACAAGCGGGATCAGACCGGCCTGCTGGACGAGGGGACGATCAAGAAAGGCGAAAACATTTTTGCCGAGCAGGACCTGCCCGGCACCACAGACGCCTTAAAGGGCTGGTTTGTCCGCCATTTTATCATCCGTGACAATGTGCCGCCTCACGACCTTGCCGACTGGCACAACCAGCTCCATGCATTGGCCGAGGAATGCGAGCATTTTGTTCCGGTGCAGACGGCCTCCAATTCCCGCAATGAGAACGGCGAGGTCGTATTTGGCATGAACGATGGGGCGGGGGAATTTGCAACATGGCCCGGCACACTGGGGATTGCAGCTGCTGTGCGGGGGGATTCCATCCAGATCATTGATGAATTTGCAGACTGTATCCGCCGGGAATGGAACGCAGCTGGGCTGCGCAAGGGCTATATGTATATGGCCGATGTGGTAACCGATCCGCGCTGGCAGCGCACATACGGGACCTTTGGCGAGGATCCGGCTCTGATCTGCAAGATTTTTGAACATCTCATCCCTCGCATCCAGGGCAGCGGGGATGGCCCAACCCCGGATGGCGTTGCCATGACCGTGAAGCATTTCCCCGGCGGCGGCGCGCGCGAAAATGGCTTTGATCCGCACTATGCGATGGGCCAATGGAACGTTTACGCCACCGAGGGCAGCCTTGACCGGTACCATCTGCCGGGCTTCCGCACCGCTGTTGCGCACAACACATCCTCCATCATGCCTTATTACGCAAAGCCTGCCGAGGCCAAAAGCAGGCCGCAGACGGCCGAGAGCGGAAAAATTGAGATGCAGCCGTATGGCTTTGCGTTCAACAGGCCCTTTGTCCATGACCTTTTGCGTCAAAAAATGGGCTTTCAGGGCTACATCAACTCCGACTCCGGCGTGCTGCACTCGATGGCCTGGGGTGTGGAGAAGCTGGACGTGCCGGAACGCATCGCCTTTGCGGTGGGCTACGCCGGAACCGACATCATCAGCGGCTCGTTTGATCCGGATGACGCGATGGCGGCATACGAACGCGGCAAAAACGGCTACTATGAGGATCACCCGGTACCCACCGGGTTTACTAAAGAGCAGCTGGTGCTGACCGATGCCGCGCTCGACCGCGCGGTGACCAATACCCTGACCGAGATGTTCCAACTTGGGATGTTTGAAAACCCTTACCGCGACCCTGCCAATGCCGACGCCGTGGCGGCCAATGCCGCTGACCAGTCCAGTGCCGCCCGTGCCCACCGTAAAAGCGTGGTTTTGCTGAAGAATGACGGCACCTTGCCCATCACACCGGAAAAGCTGGCCGGCAAAAAGATTTACGCTGAGGCATTCCACAAGCTGCCGGAGCGGGCGGCGCAGGCCACTGCGGAACTGAAAGGGTTGTTGTGCGGCCTTATGCTGGTGGATACGCCCCAGCAGGCCGATTTGGCTATCCTGCTGCTGGCCCCCTCCAGCGGGGAATATTTCAACGCCACCCCCGGCTACCTGGAGTTGGATCTTTGCGATGGCAAGGTTGTGCCGAATGTGGACAGCGAGGGGCGCCCTCTGTCCGAAACCCATGTTGAAACAACCCTTGCGGGCGCTGGCCGCATCGCACAAATCGCCGCGGCGGTTCACGCAAACGGGGGCAAGGTTATTGCCAATGTCAATGTTACGCTGGCATGGCAGCTTGGCAATGTTGAGCCTTTGGTGGATGCCCTGACAGCCGGTTTTGATACCTTGCCCGAAGCGGTGCTGGATGTAATGCGCGGCCGGTTTGCCCCGACTGGTCGGCTGCCGCTGACCCTCCCGCGAGGGGATGCGGTGCTGGCAGTGGACGCAAACGGCGTTTGCATCAGCCCCAACGATGTGCCTGGCTACGACAAGGACCTCTATCTGCCTGACCGTCTCAAGGACGAGAACGGCAAGGCCTATGCCTATCGGGATGCTGCCGGAAACTACTATGAGCTGGATTTTGGGCTTTGCTATTGATACAATATCAGGCTTTCTGAATTACCCTTTTTAGGTTGTTGTTGTTGTTGTTTGCCAACCGATAAGCCGCAGGGCCGGCGAACTTGCAGGAGAAAGCAAGTTCGCCGGCTCTGCGGCTTTTTGATTGCAAAAAACAGCCGCTTGATTCAGTCGGGATCGAAGCGACCACTCCTGTCTTGGGCGAAAGCAGCTTCCACACTGGCACCGACATCGCGGCCCCCGAGGGGACGCCGATCCTGGCCGCGGCAAACGGCACGGTTACCCTTGCCAACGGTACAGACCTATGGGGCGGCGGATATGGGTACTATGTAAAAATCAGCCATGGCGGCGGCATGGAAACGCTTTATGCGCATTGCTCCGCCATCTGCGTCACCCCCGGCCGGATCGTCCGGAAAGGCGAGGTGATCGGCTATGTGGGCAGTACCGGCAATTCAACAGGCAATCATCTGCATTTTGAAATCGATATAAACGGCGAAAGGGTGGATGCGCTTTTATATTATCATGAGCCATGAGGCAGCTTCATCACAACTGCGGAAGAATACATAAGCTACTTGCACAATCATCAATGGCGAAAATTGTGCAAGTAGCTAAACTTTCGTCACAAACTGACCTTTTTCGTTGCAAATATGGGTGTCAGGATATGTAATATATGACCGGCCAAATTAGGATCGGTAAATTTGGGTTGGTTGATCCTTCACAGCAACGGCCCTCAAAGCAACGAAAACAGGAGGAATTGCAAATGAAGAACAAACTATTCCAACGGACGCTTGCCATGATCCTCTGCGTGGCAATGTCGATCACCATGCTGCCCCTTTCGGTAATCGCAGCGCCAGTCAGGCAGGCCAATGTGACCTTTCACATGGCCTATTTGGACAACAATCAGCTTGTGTCTGCCTCCTATGACGATGAATCCAAAGGTGCTGAATATAAATACGACCGCCCCATGTACATCCGGTTTACCTGGCCGGTCAACACCCAGCAGCTCCAGGTTTCCATTGCGGGTCCGGTCAGCGGAACTCTGTATGGATACTCGTATAGAGGCCATGTAGAGAATACCGCGTCCATGAATGAGCCGGTTTATAAGAAAACCGGCATGACAGAAAGCCAGATCCTCAATGCGCTCAGGGTCTTTAGTAACAGCTATTATATGCCCCTTACCCAGACCTTTGCCGTAAGCAAGGACGGCAAAACCAACTCGAGCAAGGGCCCATCAACGGGCGGCCCCAACAAGCCCAACGCCGCGGCCCCCTCCGCCAACTTTGCCCTGCCCGCGCCCACCCCGGCAGCCCCGGAAGCAGCCGCCACCCCGGCCCCGGAGGAAACCCCGGCCACACCCGAGCCGACCAAGACCCCGGAAGCTGCTGCCACCCCGGAACCGGCCTCCACCCCGGAGTCCCAGCCCACCGCGGAACCCACCCCAGAACCGACCTCTGCCCCGGAACCGGAGGCCACCCCGGAACCTTCCGTCCAGCCCTCTGCCCAGCCTGAGGCTGCGCCCGAGGCCACGCCCATGCCCGCCGGCCTGCTGCCGGACGGCACCCTCAGTGCGCAGGGCCTCATGCCCTACCTTGCCGCCCGCGCAGCCTATGCGCCGGAGGATGAGACCGAAGCCCCGGCCCCGACCGAGGAACCCACTCCCGCGCCCACCGAGGCGCCTGCCCCGGAACCCCAGCCGACTGAGGAACCCACCCCGGAGCCGACCGAGGCCCCGGCCACTCCCGCGCCCACCGAAGAGCCCACCCCGGAGCCCACCGCGACCCCGGAGCCTTCCACTACCCCTGAACCCAGCGCCACCCCGGAGCCCACCATGACCCCGGAGCCTTCTGCAACCCCTGAACCTTCTGCAACCCCTGAACCTTCTGCCACCCCGGAACCTTCCGAAGAACCCACGGAAGATACAGACCCCGCCGCGGCTGCCGAGGAGATTCTTGCAGCCGTGATCGAGGCGTTCCACCTGACAGACGAGCAGCTGGCCGCCATGGCCCCCGAGCAGTTCGTTTCGTATGCCCTTTACCTCGGCTATGAGTTGGACGAGGAGTTCTACGCGTACTTTGATGAAGCCAGCCTGTTTGCCGACCCGAACGACGGCAACGGCAACTCGGGCAGCCTGCTCGGTACCTTCTATAACTACATCGTGTGGGACGGCCGCGTCTTTGATGGCAGCAGTCCCAAATACCTGCTCTCGGGCAATTACACCATCACCTTCACGGATGGCATTTACAAGGCGACCCTGCCCTTCACAGTGCCGGACCATGGTCAGGACGAACTCATCCAAAAGGTCAATGAAAACGGCGGCGAGATGAGCGACGCCATTAAGGACGAGCTGCGCCATCTCGGCGCCATGAACCCGCTCGGCGCAAAATCCGGCAACCCGACGATCGATACCGTCACCGGCAACGACCCGGTCGAGATGATCACCGGCGCGTTCGACTGGTCGTATTCCGACCTGTCCATCTTTGGCGATGCCCAGATGGACTTCACCCGCTCGTACAATTCCCGGCAGGCGCGGCTGGACGTGGCCGGGCTCGGCAGCGGCTGGAGCCACAGTTTCAATTACCGGATGGACATCTTCTACGACGACGTCGCGGTCTACCTGCCGAACGGCGGTTATATGGAGTTCCATAATAACGACGCGAACTTTACCCCCGAGAATGAAGATGATGAACCCACCGCCGTCTGGGAGACCGAATCCGGCAACCTGTATACCCTCGTCAATGAGGGGGACGGCTATCTCCTGACCGACGGCTACGGCAAGCGCATCTACTTTGACAGCGAGGGCCGGGGCCTGCAGGTCATCGACACGGACGGCCGGGTCACCTCCCTCGCGTATGACGGCGACCACCTTGCCCGTGTCACCACCGACACCGGCAGCTTCAGCTTTGGCTATGACGGCGACCACATCACCTCGGTCACGGACGGCGCGGGCCGCACTGTCCATTACAGCTATGCTGGGGACGACCTCGCCTCCACCACCAACCCGGACGGCGACACGCTGCGATATGCCTATACCGAGGACCACTGGCTCACCACCGTCACCGACTTTAATGGCTCGGACATGATCCGCAACACCTATGATGACCACGGCCGGGTCATCCATCAGGAACTTGAAAACCGCGCCGCCGCGTCCTGGGGGTATGACACCGAACACCACACCACCACCATGACCACCGAGGACGGCAAGTCCCTCAGTGTTACATATAATGAGGATTTCCTCCTGCTGTCCCAGACCGACAACGCGGGTACCATCCGGTATGGGTACGATGCGCGCTCCCGCAAGACCAGCGAGACCGACCGGGGCGGCAATACCACCACCTATACCTATGTGGGCGATACCGCCAGGATCGCCAGCATCACCTACCCGGACGGCAGCACCGAGCATTTTGGCTATGACGGCGACCTGCCTACTTCGATTACCCAAAAGGACGGCACCGGCCTGACCTACGAGTACAATGGGCAGGGCAAGGTGACCCGCGTCACCGACGCGCGCGGCGGCGTGACCACCTACAGCTACGACGGCAAGGGCTTCCTTGTCTCCTCCACCGACGCCCTTGGCAATACCACCACCTACACCACCGACAGCAAGGGCAACATCACCTCGGCCACCGACCCGCTGGGCAACGTCACCACCTATGAGTACGATTCGGCCGGCCGCCTGACCCGGCAGACCACCCCGCTGGGCCACAGCTATACCTATGCCTACTCGGAAGCGGGCAAGCTGGTCACCGAGACCGACCCCATGGGCCATACCCGCACCCATACCTACAACGGCAACGGCTTTGAAACCAGCGCCACCGACTGGATGGGCAATACCGCCACCTACGAGTACAGCCCCATGAACGACCTGCTGGCCATCACCGACCCGATGGGCGGCCGGACAAGCTATACCTACGACCTGCAGGGCAACCTTGCCAGCGAGACCGACCCGGACGGCCACACCATCCGCTATACCTACGATCCCAATGGCCGCCTGACCTCCTCCACCGACGGCAACGGCAACACCACCACCTACCGCTACGACGCCAACGGCAACCTCATCGCCACCACCGACCCGGCCGGCGCGAGCGAGCTTGCCGCGTACAACAGCATGGACCTGCCCACCGCTGTCACCGACAAGCGGGGCAACACCACCTCCACCACCTACGACGCCATGGGCCGGGTCACCTCGGTCACCGACGCCGAGGGACGCACCACCCGCTATGGCTACGATGCCAACGGCAACGTGGTCTCGATCACGGACGCCAACGGCCATGTTTCCACCTGCGAGTATGACGCGGAGAACAAGCTGACCAAGGTAGTTACCGCAGAAGGAAATGTCACGGTGTTCAGCTACAACGCCATCGGGCAGCTGGTCAGCGTGACCAACGCGCTGGGCGATACCACCACCGCCGCTTACGACGCGGACGGCAACCTTATAAGCGAAGCCACGGCGCTGGGCCACACTACCGGCTATGCCTACGACGATCTGGGCCGGGTCACCCAAAAAACCAACCCGAATGGCAGCACTGTAAGTTACACCTACGACGCCAACGGCAACATTCTCAGCGTGACCGACGAGAACGGCGGCACCACCACCTACACCTACGACAAGAACAACCAGCTGCTCACCACCACCGACCCGCGCGGCGGCACTACCAGCAACACCTACACCGCGGGCGGGCTGCTGGCCTCGACCACCGACCCCGAGGGCCGCACCACCGCTTACGAGTACGACGGCAGCCACAACATCACCGCCATTACGGACGGGCGGGGCAACACCACCCGGTACGGCTATGACGCCCTCGACCGGCTCACCAGCGTTGTGGACCCCGAGGGCCATACCGCCGCCTACACCTACGATGAAAATGGCAACCTTACCGCTGTCATCCGGCCGGATGAGGGCGTGGTCGCGTATGTCTACGACAAGGCGAACCAGCCCACCAGCATGACCGACGGCAACGGCTCGGTCACCGCCTACGCCTACGACATGGCGGGCAACCTTGTTGCCAAAACCGACCCGAACGGCGGCGTTACCCGCTATGAGTACGACGCCGAAAACAAGCTTGTTAAAGAGATCTCGCCGCTTGGCAATGGCACCGAGTATGTCTACGACGCCATTGGGCAGCTGGTGGCGACGATCAACGCCAACGGCGAAAAGACCACCGCTGTGTATGATGCGGACGGCAGCCTCACCTCCACCACCACGGCGCTGGGGCTTGTCACCTCGTATGAATACGATGAGATGGGCCGCTTGGTCAAGACCACCAACCCGGACGGCACCACCGTAAGCTATGCCTATGATGCCAAGGGCAGCCTGACCAGCACTACCGATGCCCGCGGAAACACCACCACTTATACCTACGACGCAAACGGCAACCTGCTCTCCACCACCGACCCGGAGGGCAATGTGACCAAAAACGAGTATAATAAGGATAATGAGCGCACCCGCTTTACCGACCAGAACGGCGGCGTGGTGAAATTTGAGTACGATCAAAACGGCAATATCACCAGCGTGCGGGACGCGCGGGGCAACGCTACCATTTTTGTATACGATAAAAACAACCGCGTTTCGGTCATGCGGGACCGCACCGGCGCGGTGACCGCCTATACCTACGATGGCATGGGCAACCTCACCGGCATCACCCGGCCCACCGGCGGCGTGTTCACCACCGAATACGACAAGGCCGACCGGCCGACCAGCCATACCGACGCCCTGGGCTTTACCGAGCACAGGGAATACGACGCCAACGGAAACCTCATCTCGCTTACCGACCGGCGCGGCAATACCACCCTGTACGAGTACGACGCCGACAACCGCCTGGTCAAGGTGACCGACGCGCTGGGCGGTGAGACCCGCTATACCTATGACAACATCGGCCAGATCATCGCGGTGGAAAACGCGCTGGGCGGTGTGGTTTCCACTGCCTATGATGCCGACGACCGCACCGTGCAGGCCTCCAATGAACTTGCGGCCGAGGGCAGCGATACCCACCGGGTCAGCTACGAATACGACGCCATGGGCCGGGTGGTGAAAAAGACCAACGAGGACGGCACCAGCGTAAGCTATACCTACGATGCCAATGGCAACGTCCTCACCGAAACGGACGAGAACGGCCACACCACCAGCTACACCTATGATAAAAACAACCGCGTCCTGACCAAGACCGACCCCAAGGATGGCACCACCACCTACACCTACACCCCCAGCGGGATGCTGCACACCGAGACCGATGCGCTGGGCGGCGTGACCGTGTACACCTACAACGCCAACGATATGGTGGCCTCGATCCGCGATCCCGAGGGCCACATTACCTATTATTCGTATGATGAGGAGGACCGGGTCTCCGCCATCCGGGACGCCAACGGCAATGTGACCCGCTATGAGTACGACGGCAACGGCAACCTCGTCAAGGTCACCAACCCGGACGGCGGCATCGAGACCTACGCCTACGACCTCAACGACCAGCTTGTCTCGGCCACCGATGGTGAAAACTACACCACCCTCTACGCCTACGATGAGAACGGCAACCTTGTCAGCATCACCGACCCGCGCGGCAATGCCAAGACCGCCGTGTACGACCCCCTCAACCGCCAGACCTCGGTGGTCAATGAGGAGGGCAATACCTACGCCTATACCTACGATGCCCTCGGCCGGGTGATCCAGGCTGTCAACGAGGACGGCGCGGTCACCCGCTACACCTACGACGCCAAGGGCCGGCTCACCGCCATCGAGGATGCATACGGCAATTTCCGCCGCTTTGAGTACGATCCCATGGATCGGGTCACCGCCGAAATGGACGAAAACGGTGTGCGCCGCACCTTTGAGTACGACGCCAAGGGCAACCTGACCCGCTACACCGATGGCCTCGGCAACAGCGAGACCTACACCTACGACAGAAACGATAACCTCGTTACCCTCACCAACCGCAACGGCAACACCTATACCTATGGGTACGATGCCCTCAACCGGGTCATTTCCGAGACCGACCCCAAGGGCAACACCAAAACCTTCACCTATGATAAGGACAGCCGCATCACCGCCGTCACCGACCGCAACGGCAACACCACCCGGTATGTGCTGGACGGCAACGGCAATATCGTCGAGAGCATCGACGCGGCGGGCAACAGCAGCCTGTTCACCTACGACAGCATGGACCGCCTGGTTAGCGTCAAACTGCACCGGGTAGACGCAGTGCACGATGTGGACGAATGGCAGGAGACCCTTTACACCTACGACCACCGCGGCCTCGTCACCAGCGAGGTCAACGCCAAGGGCGACGGCAAGGTGCTGGTGTACGACGGCAACGGCAACCTTATCTCCAAACTGGACGAGGACGGCTATGTCACCGAGTACGAATACAGCCCGGTCAACCTTGTCTCGAATATCAATTACGCGGATGGTCAGAGCGTGAGCTATCTCTATGACGGCACCGGCGACCTCGTAAAGATGCAGGACTGGAACGGCACCACCACCTTTGCGGTGGATCTGCTGGACCGGCTCGTCAAGGTCACCGACCACAACGGCCGGGTGGTAGAGTATGGCTGGGACGCCGTGGGCAACAAGACCAGCATCGGCTACCCGGATGGCAGCCAGGTCGATTACTGGTACGATGCCGAGAACCAGATCGTACAGGTGCAGGATCACGAGGGCGGCATCACCCTGTTTGAGTACGACCCCAACGGCAACAAGACCTATAAAGAATACGCGAACAACGAGACCGCCGTTTACAGCTATGATGTGTGCGACCAGATCATTGAACTGGACGAGTACGACCTGGGCGGCAAAAAACACTTCAAGACCACCTATACCTGGGACGCCGAGGGCAACCGCCTGTCCGAGATGCAGTACAACCACGGCCAGACCGGGCAGGGCAGCACCGGCACCGGAAATGGCAATGGCCATAAGGGCAGCGGCAGCGGCAAAAACAGCTATGAGGAACCCGGCCTGTGGGAGCGGTTTACCAGCTTCTTTGGGCTAAGCGCCGCCGCGCCCGATACCGCGGCCACCAGCGCGGTACAGCCGCTGGCGAACGCCCCGGCCATGCCCAGCGCCACGGCCGGCACGCCCGCGGGCGTGTTCCTGGACGCCGCGGCCCAAAATACCTCCGCCACGAATGAGATGCTCATGCTGGCGGCCGTGCCCGAAACCCCGGACGCCCCGAATGCGGCCATGCCCGAAGCAAAGGCCCCGGATGCCGGCGCGGGCAAGCCCGAAACCGGCAAGGAGGACGCGAAGAATCCCGGCAATGGCGATGGCAACAACCAGGTGCCCCCGGGCCAGACCGAGGATGGGAACGGCACGATCGTCAACCCGGGCGGTAATGTCGCCCCGGGCCTCAACCGCGGGGACAAGATCGACAAGCCCGCCAACCCGGATAAGCCCGGCAAGCCGAGCGATCCCGGCACCGAGGACAAATCCGACCGCAAGGCCCAGAAGGGCGAGCACATCTACACCTACGATTGCCTCAACCGCATGGTGTCCAGCAGCATCGCGGGTACCTTTACCAGTTATACCTACGATACTTTGGGCAATCTGACACTTGAAACTGTCAAGAACAAGAGTGTAGACTATATCTATAACGAGCTCAACCAGCTTGTGCGCAAAACCACCAGCACCAACGACGTCTATACCTACTCTTACGA
>CAJTVI010000006.1:76117-78461 GCA_910579545.1 uncultured Oscillospiraceae bacterium
CAACCAGCTTGTGCGCAAAACCACCAGCACCAACGACGTCTATACCTACTCTTACGACAAGCGGGGCAACCGCGTTGCGGAGATCGGCCCCAAGGCTTCGCAGGAGTTTGTGTTTGACGCGACCAACCGGATGGTGTCCGGCACCAACTGGAAGGGGGACGAGAGCGCCTACACCTACAACGGATTGGGCATCCGTGTCAACAACACCCATACCACCCACGCCGGGCAGGTCTACGAGCGGGATTATGTCATTGACTACACCAGCTTTGAGAATGACGATCTGTATGTCTACGCGATGGGCAACGGCCAGCTGGAGTATGAGCAGCTGCATGTGTACGCGGGCAGCGAGCGGATCGAGCAGTTCACCGAGCGGGGCAATGGCAACTGGGAGCGCACCCTGTATGTCCATGAGGACGTCATGGGCAACACCCGGTATTATACCAAAACCAACGGCCAGAGCTTTGCCGAGCTGGAGTATGACGCCTGGGGGATGCCGGTATCGCCCAACAAGCTGCTGAACAATGATCACGGCAACTATGTGTTTGCGACCTTTACCGGGCATATCTATGATACCACGCTGGATATGTACTTTGCCGAGGCGAGGTTCTACGACGCGAACAACCGCCAGTGGCTGAGCGTGGACCCGGTCAAGGATGGGCTGAACTGGTATTTGTACTGTGGGGCGAATCCGACGACCTATTGGGATCCGACGGGGCTGGTAGCAAGTAAGTTTAACCAGCTTAAGGGCAGTGGCAGCGGGTTCCTTGGCAGCGTATGGGATTTCCTGACGGGGAGCGCGGCGCTTGAGGCTATGCAGGAGGCAAAGCATGCACAAGCACAAAATCAGGCTTTCTTGTATATTCTTTATGGAGATGTTGCTAAATATCTGTATTCGAAAGGATTCCCTTTCCTGGATAAGATATTGGGGGAAACTCTTTCAGAGAGCCGGGCGCGAGTTAATTATAATCGAAACATAATGGTGGACTGGCGTAACATAGAAAGTACAATTCCACTAGTTGGTGAAAACGTTTATATTAATACCCAAAGACGTGATGCTATTGGTGCATACGTCTTAGGCCGTAAGGGCGACTTCAAAGATAATGGATGTCCAGTTATTGCAATATACAATTCTAACATTGATTTGGGAATATATGAAAGTATCGCTGATATCATATATGAAATCGAAACTAATCCGGCTGGACTTTTGTCTTTTGGGGGAGCTCGAGGAACCACTTCGAATACTATACAAGAGTATTACACCGACAAAGGATATACAGTTGATGTATCTTATATTCCAAGTCAAATAGAAATTGAAGAATCCGCAAGAAAAAATGAGGCTACAATTATTTATCATAATAATGGCGCTACTCCATTTAGTGGAGGACATTTCATCTACATTGATTATAACTCTGAGATTCAGCAATATGAGATATACAACCGCTTTAGCAATTTGAATTCTTTAACTACAAGAGATGATTTGTCTGAACTATACGGACGATTTTATCATGTTCCACTTATTCTTTATTCCATTAACGGTGAGGACACGGATTGATGATGCGATGGTATAGAATATCACGTGTGTTATTATTTGTTTTGTTGATCCTATTATTGTTAGGCAGTTGTTTCCCTGTTGCTGAACAAGAAGTCGAAGACATAATTAAAAATAATCAACGCTGGACTGAAGAGAGTTTTAGTATGTTTTTTGACTATAGTAGCGAATATGTAAAGTATCAGTTTTATGTCTCAGATATGGTAGGGACTCTTGTTGATGAAAATCAAGAAATTACCATCTTTATCGGAAGAGAAAATGGATATTTAGAATTTTTAACAATGAATGAAACTGGTACAGGTGCGGCCTTTCTGTTTAGTGGGTATATCCAAGTCCTGAAAGAAAATTATCTCAGAATTAAGATTGAAAGTTCGGACTATCCTCTTATTCCGTGCGGGACAATTTTGACGTTTACGGCACAGGATATTTCAACTGATGAACTCTATATCCCTGAATGCTTTGGAGATATACGAGATGAATGGAAGAGATGACACGAGACACGGGGGAGGACACGGGGACGGAGAATTTGTCTCAGACAAAGGGACGGACATGACTAAGTAAAAGCCACTTCAGTTCCAATCACTTATGCCTCTTTATCCCCTGCAGGACCAATCCACGCATCATTCCAAACCGAGGGGCGCGGCTCCACGCCGCGCCCCTTAACTTTGGGCAGGAATTTGTAGAACGCTATACTACACTTTTGATTAGGAGAATTAGGGGGACACGGGGACGGTTCTTTTGGAGGACACGGGGACGGAGAATTTGTCTCAGACAAAGGGACGGACATGACTAAGT
>CAJTVI010000007.1 GCA_910579545.1 uncultured Oscillospiraceae bacterium
ACACGGCGGCCGGGGTATCCATGGCCCGCAGCACCGCCGGTACCGCCAGGATACCCGCCGCGCTTAAAACCGCCCCCAGCAGCAGGCTGGCAAGGGCCGCCGCGCCCACCGCCCGGCGCACCTCCTGCGGCCTGCCCGCGCCGGTGCGCTGGGCCACCACCACCGTGGCGCCGCTGGCAATGCCGGCCACCACCCCGCCGATAAACATCACCAGCGTGCCGCCGACCCCTACCGCCGCCAGGGCCCCGGTGCCCACAAACCGCCCCACGATCACCGCGTCGGCCGTGTTGTACAGCTGCTGGAACACCGCCCCAAACCAGGTGGGAAAGAAAAACAGCAGCAGCTTTTGCCAGATCGGCCCCGCGGTCATATCCTGCCGCTGGCTGTTTGCCTGCTCCATGCACCGGCACCTCCCTTTTGCCTTTTTTGATCCCGCCCCGCGCGGGCCGGCAAAAGGGTTTTTGATCCCCTTTGCCCTACTGCGCCGCGGCCGCCGGGGCCGCGGCATCCTGCGCGGCGATCCGCCGGCGCAGCCAGCCGCCCTGCAGATAATAGATGAGATAGAGCGCCGAGGCAAGGCACCAGGTAATGGGATAGCTTGCCAGCACGGTCTCGATGGTGTGGCTGCGCGGCACCATTACCACCAGCCAGACCACCCGCAGCACACAGACCCCAAAGCAGGTAATGAGGGTGGGCACAAAGGTATCGCCCGCGCCCCGCATCGCGCCCGAAAGCACCTCGATAAACAAGAACGAGAGATACCACGGGGCCAGGTAGTGCACCATGGCCACCCCGATCTCGACCACCGCAAGGTCGCTGGTAAAGATGAGGAACATCCAGCGCCCCAGCCCCAGCAGCAGCGCAATGATAACAAGGGTGAGCAAAAACCCGATCAGCACCGCCTGCCGCACCCCTTTTTTGAGCCGGCCGTAGTTGCGCGCGCCAAAGTTCTGCCCCGCAAAGGTGGTGATGGACAGCCCCAACGACTGGATGGTCATCCAGTACACGCCGTCCAGCTTGGCCAGCACCGCCCAGGCCGCCACGCTGTTGGTGCCAAAGGTGTTGATGTAGCCCTGGATGATGATGTTGGACACATTATAAAAGATCGACTGCACCGCCGCCGGCATGCCCACCCGCAAAATGGCGCTTAAGAGGCTGCGGTTGATGTGGGGCATGCCCCGCTCGAGGTACCAGGGCGCCCCCTCGGCCGACCACAGGCAGCCCAGCACCAAAAAGGCGCTGATGGTCTGGCTTAAAATGGTGGCGATGGCCACCCCCAGCACCCCCAGGCCAAGGCCCACCACAAACACAAGGTCCAGCGCGATGTTGACCACCGAGGCCGCGATCAAAAAATAGAGCGGCCGGCGGGAATCCCCCACCGCGCGCAGCACCCCGGTGCCCATATTGTACACAAGGCTGGGGATCATGCCCAGCAGGTAGACCCGCAGATAGAGGATGCCGTCCTGCAGAATTTCGGCCGGGGTGCCCATGGCCCGCAGCGCCCAGGGGGTGGCAATAAACCCAATCAGGGTAAGCCCGCCCCCCAGCCAGATGGCCAGCGCCACCGAGGTCTGCACCGCCCGGCGCACTTGCTCGGGCTGGCGCGCGCCGTACAGCTGCGAGATGATCACCGACGCCCCGCTGGACAGCCCGGTGGAAAAGCCCACCACCAGCAGCACCAGGGTGCTGGTGGCCCCCACCGCCGCCAGAGCCCCGGTGCCCACAAACCGCCCCACGATGACCGTGTCGGCCGTATTGTACAGCTGCTGGAACAGGGTGCCAAACCAGGTGGGCATAAAAAACAGCAGCAGCTGCTGCCAGATCACCCCTTCGGTCATGCCGCCCAGCTGCGCCGCCCGCAAACGATGTGCCATTGCCTTTCTTTCCGTCCTTTCCCATTCCCTATAATAAAAAACGCTTACGATCCCCTCGGGACGCCCCCGGCGTCTGTCGGCTATTGTACTGTACCGCCTCGCAAAAAGCAAGAGGGGCCGCAAAGTTTGCAAAAATATACAAGGGGCGCGGGCTTTTAAGGGGGGCTGCAAAAGCCCTTGCAGTGGAGACCCCCAAAAAAGAGTGCCCATTTCAAGGAGTATCAGGGTGCTAAGGCCGGGGGAGGGGGAGAGTCTCGAAAGGCTTTCGGGAAGCGGTGGTGAGATAAGAAAACAAAGATTCCGAATAAAATTCGATCCACCGAAAATTCGCTGGGCGGCCGCAGCCGCAAGGAAGAAAAGCGCAGCAAGCCTTGGTGGCTTGCAAGCTTTCCTGACGCAGCGGATGCGGCTGACCAGTAGAATTTGCGGCTTTGTTTTCTTATGGAACCGCCGCTAAGGGGGTCCTGTTGCCTTGAGAGACTGCTCCCACGCACCCAGCCGGCAATCCCCTCCCCCGTTTGGAGACCCCCCAAAAAAACCGGGCTTGACAGGCCCGCCGCCGTCCCATATAATAGATACATACCAAACGTATGTTAATCTGCCAAGGGCGGCGGGGCACACTCCCCCGGCCTTGGGCGGCAAAAAAGGAGGGCGGGCGGATGGCGCGCAACAAGCACCCGGAGGTAACGGTGGAGCGCATTTTGGACGCGGCCCAGCGGCTTTTTTTGCAAAAGGGGTACGAGAATACCACCATCCAGGACATTGTAAACGAGCTGGGCGGGCTGACCAAGGGGGCGGTGTACCACCATTTTAAGTCCAAAGAGGAGATCATGGACGCGGTGGGCGACCGGATGTTTTTGGAGAACAACCCCTTTGAAGCGGTAAAGGGCCGCACCGACCTGAACGGGCTGCAAAAGCTGCGGGAGGCCATCCGGCTGAACCAGGCCGACACCGCCCGGGTGGAGATCACCCGCCAGTCGCTGCCGGTACCCTTGAGCCCCCGGCTGCTGGTGGACATGGTGCGCTCCAACTGCACCGTGCTGACCCCCTACTACCAGGCCCTGCTGGAGGAGGGCAACCGGGACGGCTCGCTGCACACCGAATATGCCAGGGAGATCGCCGAGCTGCTTCCCCTGATGAGCAGCGTTTGGATGATGCCCAGCATCTTTCCCGCCAGCCGCGAGGCGTTGCGCCGCAAGTTCTGCTTTATGCGGGATATGCTGGCCGCGATGGGCGCGCCCATTGTGGACGACTCGATCATGGCGCTGGTGGACGAGTTTTTGGCCAGCCTGCCCGAGTTGGGGTAACGGCGGCGGCCGGAGCATTCCCGAGCCATTTTGCCGTCAATGGAGCGCACCCCCCACCGCATTTGCCGCCAGAGCAGCCCGGCATCCCCCCGCACCTGCCGCCAAAGCAGCCCTGCATTCCAACCGCGTTTGCCGCCAGAACAGCCCGGCGCCCCATCACCCTTGCCGCTAAAACGGCCCGGCATCCCCCCGCACCTGCCGCCAAATTGCATGCCCCGCCCGGCGGCAATTTTTTTGGGCATATACATACGTTCGGTAGGTATGAAAGTTGAGAATCCCCCAAACCATCGCTGCAGAACGCGGCGGCAAGAGAGAAAAGGAGGAACCTTTATGCAAACATCCACTTCATCGCCCGGCGGCAAGCAGAAGCTGTTTACCCGCAATTTTACCCTGCTGCTGCTTGGGCAGGCGGCGTCCCTTGTGGGCAACTACACCTTGCGGTTTGCCCTTTCGATGTACGTGCTGGAAAAAACCGGCTCGGCCGGGGTGTTTGGGGGGCTTTTGGCCCTGTCCATGCTGCCCACCATCCTGCTCACCCCCCTTGGCGGCATTTTGGCAGATCGGGTAAACCGCCAAAAGCTGATGGTGGCGCTGGACGCCCTGTCCGGCTTGGCGGTGCTGGCGGCCGGGGTTTTGCTGGGGCCGGGACGGGAGCTTTGGGTGATCGGCGGGCTGCTGGTGGCGCTCTCGGTGCTG
Organism: uncultured Oscillospiraceae bacterium; assembly: GCA_910579545.1. Taxonomy (GTDB): domain Bacteria; phylum Bacillota; class Clostridia; order Oscillospirales; family Ruminococcaceae; genus UBA7177. Next base: position 3,878 of record CAJTVI010000007.1, read on the forward strand.
GGGGCGTTCGAATCCCCCACCGTGCAGGCCTGCGTGCCCCAGATGCTGGGCGGGCAAAACCTGATGGCCGGCAACGCGGCGGTGGGGCAGATCTCGGCGGTCTCCTCCCTCGTTACCCCCTTTTTGGGCAGCGCCCTTTACGCGGCGGTGGGGCTTGCGCCGGTAGTGTGGGGGGCGGCGGGCTGCTTTTTTGCCACCGCCGGCCTTGAGTGCCTGATCCGGCTGAAGGCCCCCGACGCCCGGCCGGCCGCCGGCGTGTGGGCCGCCCTGCGGCAGGATTTTGCCGCAGGCGCGCATTTTTTGGGGCGCGAGCGGCCGGACGTTTTAAAGCTGCTGGGGCTGGCCGCCCTGATGAATCTGCTGATGGCCGGGGTGACCACGGTGGGCTTCCCCTACCTTGTGCGCACCGTGCTGGCCCTGCCGCCCCTTTTCTACGGCGCGGCCGAAAGCCTGCTGGGGGCGGGGGCCATTTTGGGCGGGGTGCTGGCGGGCCGGGCCGGCCAAAAGGCCCAGAGCCGGCGGCTGGCGGATATTTTAGCGGCCGCCGGGGGCTGCCTTGTGCTGATCGGACTTGCCTTTTTGCTGCCGCTGGGCCGGCTGGCGCGGTATGGGGTGCTGGTGGGGGCCCTGTTCTGCTGCCAGATGGGCTGCACGGTTTTTTCCATCTGCGCCCTGGCCGCCATCCAGGCCTGCACCCCCCAGCAGCTGATGGGCCGGGTGATGGCCTGCGTGTACACCCTCTCGCTCTGCGCCCAGCCGCTGGGCCAGCTTTTGTATGGGGCCCTGTTCGATCTTGACCGCTTTTGCGCCGCGGCGGGCTGGGTGCTGCTGCCCACCGGGCTGGCGGTGTTAGCCGCCGGGGCGGCCAGCCGGCGGTTTTTGCAAAAATTTTTGCGGCAGCTGCCCCGGTAACCGGCGGCGGCTTGTGTAAACCCGCAAAAATGTGCTACACTGATACAGACATCGCCTGGCAAGGGCCCGCACGCCGGCATGGCGAGGTCAGCCTGAAAGAATGTGAGGTGGCGGCATGAAACTGCTCAAGGGGTATACCAAACAGGAAATCAGCTGGATGATGTACGACTGGGCCAACAGCGCCCATTCGGTGATCGTGGTCACCATCCTGCCCATCTTTTACAACACGGTGGCCGGCTATATGGCGGATTCCGCCTCCGGCATGACCACCTGGGGCTATGCCACCAGCATCGCCATGGCCATTGTGGCGCTGGCCGCGCCGGTGCTGGGGGTGTTTGGCGATTTTGAGGGCTGGCGCAAAAAGCTGTTCACCGCCTTTTTGCTGGTGGGGGCCGTGAGCTGCATCGGCCTTTCCTTTACCCCCATGATGGACTTTGTGACCCCCGGCACGGCCGAGCGGGTGGGGCTGGCGGTGTTGGCGCTCTACATCCTGTCCACCATCGGGTTTGCGGGGGCCAACCTTTATTACGACAGCTTTTTAAACGACGTGACCACCCCCGAGCGGATGGACAAGGTCTCGACCATGGGCTATGGCCTGGGCTACATCGGGGGGTCCACCATCCCGCTGGTGATTTTTTTGGTGATGAACCTTGTGGGCGTTGACATGCTCTTTTGCCTGACCTTTATCTTTGGCTTTACCGCCGTGTGGTGGCTGGTGTTCAGCATCCCGATGTTCAAAAACGTGCACCAAACAAGCTTTGTTGCGCGCGAAAAGGGGGCCGTGGGGGCCGCGCTGCGGGGCATCGGGGCCACCGTGCGGGAGATCGTGCGGCACAAGGCGATGTTTGTTTACCTGATCGCCTACTTCTTTTATATCGACGGGGTCAACACCATCATCCACATGTCCACCAGCTACGGCAGCACCCTGGGGCTCAACTCCACCAGCATGATGCTGGCCCTCCTGCTGGTGCAGGTGCTGGGGCTGCCCTTCTGCCTGCTCTATATCCGGCTCAGCGAGCGGTTTGGGGCCCGGGCCATGGTGGGGGCGGGCATCTGCGTGTATATGGGGGTCACCGTGTTCGGCTTCTTTTTGCGGGAGGTCTGGCAGTTCTGGGTGATGGCGGTGCTGGTGGCCACCAGCCAGGGCGGCATCCAGGCGCTGAGCCGCAGCATGTTTGGCAAGATGATCCCGGACAAGGCCCGCAGCGGCGAGTTCTTTGGCTTTTACGATATTTTTGGCAAGTTCAGCGCCATCATCGGGCCGGCGCTGGTGGCCCTTACCAGCGCCCTTGCCGGCGATGTGATGCTGCGGGCCGAGGGCCTTACCCGCGCCACGGCCGACGCCGGGCGGCTGGCCGCCGTGGACGCGGCCGCCGCGCCCTGGGGCATCTTGAGCCTGCTGGTGATCTTTTTTATCGGGGGCGGGCTGTACTTCTTTGTGCTGCCGAGGTTTTTGGATCAGCAAAACAAGCGGTGACCGCCGCGGGCGGGGGCCCCGCGTCCCCGGCCCGCGCAGGGGCAAAGGGCCCTCCCATCTGACCGGATGCCCGCAGGAAGGAGGCGCCCGCCATGTTCACGCCGGAAGAGTATTGGGCCATATTTGCGGACTTTCTGGGGGGCCATGCCGCCTTGGCGCTGTATCTGTTTGTGATCATGGACGCGCAGGGGCGGCGGATGCTGAAAAAGCTGCCCGCCCTGCTGCTCTCCCCGCTGCTGGCCACCCTGCTGGGAGTGGGCCTGTATGCGGTCTTTCCCTATCATCCCCTGGTCCGCTACTGCCTGTCCTCCTGCGCCATCCTGCTGATGTGTACGGTGTGGGTGCGGTGGGCATGGCAGACCGAATCCTGGCGGGCCTTTTCCGCTGTGTGCATGGCTGGGGTGTTCCAGGTGGCCTCGTCCTGCCTGTCACAGATCCTGTATTTGGGCAGCGACTTCCAGATTCCCATGGCGGCGGCGATGGCCACCCATCTGGCTGCTGCGCTGGCCTCCGCCGCCCTGCTGTACCGGCTGCGCTTCGGGCGTTGGTTCCACCTGCTGCTGGGGGAGGGCCCCGGACAGCGCCGGACGGCGCTGTTCTTTTTTGCCCTGGAGGCCGCTATGGAGGCCTTTTTGATTTTGCAGGTGGGGATCCAGCCGGAGTATCTGTTGTTCTACTTTGCGCTTGTGCTGGTGATGGCCGCGCTGATGGCCGGGGTGGTGGCCTATCTGTCCCAGCAGCTGGATTCCGCCCGGAAGCTGGAGGCCCAGCGGGACGTGATCGCCCAGCAGCAGCTTTACGAAGGAGACTTAGAGGCGATCCGCCAGGAGGTGCGCACCTTCCGCCACGACTATAAAAATTTGTTGGCGGGGCTGTCGGAGCAGGCGGACAAGGGCGAGCTGGATGGGCTGCGCGCCGCCCTGGCGGAGCTGGACGCGGGCTTTGACCGGCGCATAGGCGAGAAGATCCGGGCCTCCACCCAGCTGGGCAATGTGCGCATCCCCCAGGTGCGCAGCCTCCTGCTGTCCAAGCTGGCGGCCATGGCACAAAAGGGGATCGACTGCCGGCTGGAGGTGCTTTACCCGGTGGAGAGGGTCGGGATGGACCTGTGGAATTTTACCCGCTGCCTGGGCATCCTGCTGGACAACGCCGCCGAGGCCGCGCTGGGAACCGGAACGCCCTGGGTGGAGATGATCCTGCTCTCTCAAAAGGGCAGGCTGTCCCTGCGGGTGTCCAATCCCTACGCCGGAACGATCGACCCGGATAGAATCTGGGCGGAGGGCTTTTCCACCAAGGGAACGGGCCGGGGGCTGGGCCTTGCCAGTTACCAGCGGATCCTGGCGGGCTGCCCCAACGCGGCCGCCTCCACCAGCTGGGCGGGGGGCGTATTTGTGCAGGAGCTGACGGTGGAGGGAACCGCATGATTTCGATCTATCTCTGTGACGATGAAGGATCTGTGCGCCGCCAGCTCAAAGCCGCCCTTGAGTGGAAAATCCTGATGGAAAACTACGACATGCGGGTGGTATGCGCCGCCGCCACGGCCCAGGAGCTGCTGGACGCGGCGCGGGACAGCCGGCGCGGCGTCTACTTTCTGGACGTGGATCTGAAGGACGGAGCGTGGGACGGCTTTGCGCTGGGGCGGGAACTGCGGCGGCGGGACCCCCATGGAACGCTGGTCTACATTACCAGCTACGGCGACCTGGCCTGGAAGACCTTCCAATACCATCTGGAGGCGTTCGACTACATCGTAAAGGAGGGGGACCAGGCCGGCCCTGCTGCGGCCCGCTGCTTAGAGGCGGTCCACGCCCGCCTGCTGGAGGAGCGCCGCGACCCGGCGGAGATGTTCTCCCTGCGGACAGGCGATGGGACCCGTCACATCCCTTTGGCCGACATCCTGTTTTTTGAGGCCGCGCCCAAGGCCCACCACGTATATCTTCATACGGCGGGCAGCCGTCTGGATTTTGTGGGCAGCCTGAACGAACTGGAAAAGGAGCTGGGCGAGCGGTTTATCCGGGTCCACCGGGCCTATCTGGCGGCATGGGACAAAATTGAGGCGGTGGACGGAAAGAAAAACCAAGTCCGGGTAGGGGGCGGGACCTGTTTGCTGTCCCGAACCGGAAAGGCGGAATTGAAAAAGAAATGGAGAGGGGGCTTTTAAAGCTCCCTCTTTTTGTTTGCCGTTCAGGAAGGATTTGCGCCGTCTGAGAAGATCTGCCCACAGCGGGGCCGCAGTGTGGTATGCTCCTGTTCGCAGACAGACGGGATGAGAAAGGAGACAAACATATGGCGAAAGAGCGTTTTGTAGAGGTCTACTCCCAGGGTGTTGTGAATGTGGCCAAGATCCTTGTTGATACCGAAACCGGCGTGAATTACCTGCTGGGTTCCCATGACTTGAGGGTGGGAACCGGACTGACTGTTTTGGTCGATCAGGACGGCAAGCCCGTTGTTACCCCCATAAAATAAACTGTCCCAGCCAGTGGGGCATACGATCGAATGGATCCTGTCTGTCCGTACCAAACATGAAACTGGAACGGCTTGGAGGCGTCTGCCATGGCAAACGAGGTCAAAAAATTCATCCGGGAGGCCGGATATGAGCCGCTGGAAGGCCGCTGCATCATCGTCAAATACGCCCCGGCAAACCTGAGCGAACAATTGGCGGCGTTTTTTAACGCGGAATTTTATGTTCTCCAGATGTGTGAACACGAGATCGTCCTGCTCCCCTTCAGCACCACATGGGGCAGCCTGCGCAAGGATGTGACCCTGGTCCTTCCCTATGGGGACATCCAGGCGGTGGAGCTGGAGGACGATATGCTCAACACGGTCATCACCATCCGCACCGAACGGGACACCATCCGCCTGACCACCCAGCAGGCGGCGCTGAGCGACCTGCGGAGCTCCGGCGTTTACGCCACCATGTATGCCGGCAGCTTCAAAAACTGGCACAAGGAAAACCTGGAAGGCACCCTGAGGGCGCTGGCCGGATCGGGCGGCCAGCGCGCCTGACGCCGGCGCGGGCGCATCCAGGGCCGGCTTAAGGCAAAGGGGCGCGGTTTGCCCCTGGCGCAAAGGGGGAGTGTCCATTTCAAGGAGTTTTAGGGGGCTAAGTCCGGGTGCGGGGGAGAGTCTCGAAAGGCTTTCGGGGCAGGGGTCCTGTTGCCTTGAGAGACTGCTCCCACGCACCCGGCCGGCGGACTTCCCTCCCCGGTTTGGACACGCCCCGCAAAGGCCGGATGTTGTAAAGTTTTGAAAAAACGTGTAAAATAAAGGCGTGCCGGGCGCGGCCCCAGAGCGGGGGCGTATCCGGGGCGCCTTTTGTTTGTTTTTACGCCAACAAAACCATCGGGGAGGAGCTTTGCCATGCCCGAAGCCTATACCCACCTGCGCACCGCCCGCGCCGCCGCCAAGATGGCCCGGCTGGCCATTGCCGACCCCGCCGCCTTTGCGGCCGGGGCCAACGGGCCGGATATGCTGTTTTGCTACCGCGCCTGGCGCAAAGCCGAAAAGCGCGGCACAAACCTGCCCGCCTTAGGCGCACGGATGCACGAGCAGGAAACCGGCGAAGTGCTGCGCAGCCTGATCGAACACGCCGTTTCGCCGGCCGAGCGCAGCTATGTGCTGGGCTTTTTGTGCCATTACGCCACCGACTGCACCCTCCACCCCTATGTGGCCATGCTCACCGCGCCGGGCGGGCTGTACGCCCGCAGGGGCGGGCACGCCTATTTTGAGATCGGGCTGGACAGCGTTTTGCACCTTAAGGACACCGGCGACGACGCGGTGCCCGCCGCCGAGGGCTGCCCCCGCATTTTGGGCGCGCGGCTGGCCATGATCGGGGCGCTGCTGCAAAAGGCGGTGTGGGATGCCTACGGCGTTATGGTGAGCCGCGAGGCGCTGGCCGACGCCTTCCACCACACCTGGCGGCTGCGCAGCCTGTTCGTCTCCCGCTGGAGGGTCAAGCGCAGCATCTACTGGCTGCTTGAGCCGCTGTTTGGCGGGCGGGGAACCATTACCGGCCATGTGACCCCCGCGCCGCTGCGGGGGGCGAGGAAAAAGGACAAAAAAAAGCTGCCGAACACCTGGCAGGACCCCTTTACCGGCGAAGCCCACAACGACGGGCTGGACGCTTTGCTGGAGCACGCCAAGCGCCGCTCGGCCGCCTACATGCTGGCGGCTGAGGGCTACTGGGCCGGCAAGGTGCGGGCCGACCAGCTGTACGGGCTGCTTGGCTCGTCCAGCTACCTTACCGGGCTGCCCTGCGGCGCGGCCAAAGCGGTGCAGCCGGCATGACCGGCGTGTGGGTGCTTGCGGCGGCGCTGCCGATGCTGCCGGCAGGCTGGTTTTTGATCGGCCGGCCGCTGGCCGGCGGCTGGGGCAGCCGCTGGTGGGGCAAAGAGCACGGCCGGCGCGCCGCCTTGCGGGAGCTGCGCGCCCCCGAGGCCGCCGCCGGCATCTGGCCGGGCGGCACCGGCTGGATGCTGCTGATCCGCATTGCGGCCGGCGCGGGCGGGCTCTGGCTGCTCTGGCCGGCCGAGGCGGCCCAGGGCGGCTGGGCGGCCGCCCTGCTCTGGCTGCTGGCAGTCTGGCTTTTGCTCTCCCCCGTGCGGGACTACGCGGTGCTGCATGCCTCGGTGCGCAGCGGCCGGGGCGCGGCCGGCGGCCTTGCCGGGCTGATGGGCGGCCAGCTAATTTGGCGGCTGCTGCTGCTTTTGGGCTGGTCCTTTTGCGTGCTGGCGCTGGCGGCGCTGAGCGGCCGCGCGGCCGACGCCTTTTGCGCCGCCGGGCTGCCCGGCACCGCCGCCCTCTCGGCCCCGGCGGGGGCCAGTGCGGCCACCGCCGCCATTTTGATCAGCTGTGAGGCGGTCAGCCTCGGGGTGGTTTTGCAGTACGCCGGGCTGCGGCGCGGGGTGCGCTCGCTGCTCTCGGCCGGGTTGCTGGCGGCCGCCCTGGCTGCGGGGCTTGTCTGCCCCATCACCCTGCCGGCCGGGCTTTTGCGGCTGCTGGTGCTGGCCTCGGCCTTTTGCGCGGCCGCCGCCCCCTCCTGGGTGCTCACCCGGCCGCGCGCCGCCCTGTGCGGGCGGCTGCTGCTCTTCTGCCTTGCCGCCGGCCTGCTGGCGGCCGGGCTTGCGGCCTGGCCCGTAACCGGGCCTGCCCTGCTGCGGCCGGCTGCGGCCGCCCTGCCCGCCTTTGCCCCCCAGGGCTTTTGGGTGCTTTTGTTTGCGGCGGGCGGGGGCGCGGCGGCCGGCCTGCAAACCGTGGCGGCCGGCTGCACCGCCAACAACCTTTTGCAGCCGGAGGACTTTGGCCCGGGCGCCCATCCCGCCCCCCGGCAGGAGCGGGCGGTGCTTGCGGTGGGCTTTGGCGGCATGCTGGTGATCGGCCTGCTGGCCGCGGCCGCATTGGCCCTGCGCTGCCTGGAGCCGGCCGGCATGGCGCAGGGCGCGGCCGGGTACGCCGGCGCCCTCGCGGCCCTGTTTGCCCGGCTCCGGCTGCCGGCCAGGCCGGCGGCGGTGCTGTTTTACATGGCGGCGGCAGCGCCGGCCCTCTGCGTGCTGGACGTGGCCGCTGCCGCGGGCCGCAGCGCCCTCCAGGGCTTTTTTGGTTCGGCCAGCCTGCCCGGCCAAAAGCTGGCCCCCTGGCGCAAGCTGCTGCGCAGCCGCCCGATGGCCAGCCTGCTCACGGTGCTGCCCGCCCTGCTTTTGACCGGCAGCGCCGATGCCTTTTTGCCCCTGCTGGACGGGCTGGGCTGGCTTTTGAGCGGCCTTGCCCTGCTGCTGGCCCTGGCCGCCCACCGGCGGGCCGGGCGCAAAACCGGTTGGATATGCCCGCTTGCGGCCGCGCTGCTCTGCGCGGGCTGGCTCTGCCTTGCCCGCTGCGCGGCCCTGGCGCTGCAAAACGGCGCGCCGGCCACAGCCGCGGCGGCCGGCGGCCTTGGCCTTTTGGGGCTTTTGGCCGCGGTACAGGGGGCAAGGCTGCTTTGGCAGGGCCAAAGCCCCAAAAAACCGGCCCGCAAAGCTCTGGACGGCGCGGCAAAGGATGCGGGCGAGTAGCCCCCCTGCGCGCGGGCGGCCCCAAAAAGGCTGCCGTGCCCACCCGATGCGCCCCCCGGGCAGGGGCGGCCGGCCAAGGGCTGGCCCGCAAACTTTTTTTAAAAATATAACTGTCTCATTGCACCCCTGGCCAAAAGGGTGTATCATCCCCCTTACCGGGGACGCCGCCGCGCGGGGAAAGGCCCCCGCACGGCGGCGTTTTTTCTGGATTCCCCGCAAGCCCTTACCATTTACAAAAGGAGGCTGCGCAGATGGCAAACGAGCAGAACAAGGATTTTAACGCGATGCTGCAAAACAGCAAGGATATGCCCAAAACCGTGATCATCACCGACCCGGCCAGCATCCAGAAGTACGGCGGCAGTCGGATGTATTTTGCCCCGCCCATCGCCTACGACCAGGCCATGCGCCGGGTGCCCTTTGGCCGGCTTACCACGGTGGGGGCGCTGCGCGCGCAGTTTGCCAGGGCCGCCGGCGCGGATTTTACCGAGCCGATCACCGCCGGGGTGTTTGTTTCGATCGCGGCCTGGGCCAGCGAACAGCGGCAGACCGACCCGACCCCCTGGTGGCGCACCCTCAAGGCAAACGGCGAGCTGAACCCCAAGTACCCCGGCGGCGTCGAGGCGCAGCGGGCAAGGCTTGAGGCCGAGGGGCACACCATTTTGCAAAAGGGGCGCAAAAACATCCGGTATTATGTAAAGGACTACGAGGCTTTTCTTTTTGAGCCGGATCATGAGCCGGGCTAAGCCGGCTGGGCCGGCGCTTTTTGCCGCCCCGGTGTCAGCCCCGCCCCGGCCAGGGCCAGCAGCGGGCTGGTGAAGGGGGCAAGTACCAGGGTAGCGCCCAGGTTGAACAGGGTGTGGAAGTTGGCGATGCCGCCGGGGTCCGCCGGCTGCAAAAGCGCGTCGCCCAGCCCCAGCAGGCTGGCCGCCCCCATCAGGCCCAGGCAGGCGATCCCCCCCAGCAGGTTGAACAGCAGGTGGAACCGCGCGCACTGCCGCCCGGCCCCCGCGCCGCCGGCCCGGGCGGCCAGCAGCGGGGTGGCGCAGGCGCCCAGGTTCTGGCCCAGCACCACCGGCACCGCCAGCCCCCAGTGCACCGCGCCGGTGGCGGCCAGGGCCTGCAAAAGGCCCACCGCCGCGCTGGAGGACTGCAGCAGCATGCTGGACACCGCACCCGCGGCCAGCCCCGGCAGCGGGTGGCGCAGCCCTGAGAGCATGCGGATAAAGGCGGGGCTTTGCCCCAGCGGCGCGGCCGCGCTGCGCACCCCGCCCAGGCCGCTGAACAAAAGCCCAAAGCCCAGCACCGCCTGCCCGGCCGCGCGCAGCGGCCCTTTGCGGCAAAACAGGGTGGCGGCCGCGCCGGCCAAACAGCAGCCCTGGGCCAGCAGGGCGGGCAGGGCCGCCGCGCCCGCGCCGGTGAACCGCAGCAGCTGGGCGGTGACCGTGGTGCCGATGTTGGCCCCCATGACCACCCCGGCCGCCCCGGCCAGCGGGATGAGCCCCGAGCCGGCCAGGCTGATGGCCAGCAGGGTGACCGCCGCGCTGCTTTGCACCACCCCGGTAATGGCTGCCCCCACCAAAATGCCCCGCGGCACGCTGCGCACAAGGCCCGCCACCATGCCCCGCAGCGGGCCGGCCGCGGCGGCCTCCATGCCCTCGGCCATCAGCTGCAGGCCGTACAAAAACAGCCCCACCCCGCCGGCCAGCGCAAACCATCCCGCCGTATCCATACCGCGCATCCCCCTTTTTGCGTTTGGCCCGGCTAAGCGCCGCGTTTGCGCAGCGTCCTTGCGGCCCGCGGGCAAACCGCCGCCCGGGCGTTTTTCTGTAACAAGGATATGCGCCGCCCGGCCAAAAAAGCCCGGAGGGATGCCACGAGGCGTTTGGCATGGCAGCAGGCCGCTTGTCTCAGGTAAGGCCCTGCTTTTTTCACAGGCCCTCTCTGGCAAAGGAGACGGTTATGCTGGTCCCCGCGCCAACCTCGCTTTGCAGCTTGATTTGCGCGTGATGGTACTGTGCGATATGCTTGACGATCGACAGCCCCAAACCTGTGCCGCCGGAAGCCTTGGAGCGGCTTTTGTCCACTCGGAAAAAACGTTCAAACACTCTGGCCTGATACTCCGGGGGAATGCCGATCCCGGTATCTTTTACGGAAACCGTTGCGCCGGTATCACCTGCCGAAACAGCAACCTCTACTTTGCCGCCGTCTGTGTTGTATTTGATTGCGTTGTCTATCAGATTATAGAACATCTCATACAAGAAGCCCCGTACCCCGTTTATCATGGAATCTTCGCCAGTCACGGACAGGGCGATACGCCGTTCCTCCGCCCGTTCCCGCAGAGCAAAAGCCGCACTGTCCGCAAGCTCCAGAAGGTTTACCTGTTCCTTTGCAGGTGCGATCCCCTCGTCCAGCTGGGACAGGTGGATGATGTCCTCCACCAGCGTTACCAGCCGTGCCGCCTCTGTGCGGATGACGCCGACAAACTGCGGAACATCCTCTTGCTTGACAAGGCTGTTCTCCAGCAGTTCGGCGCTGCCCATAATGGATTGCAGAGGGGTTTTCAATTCGTGGGACACGTTGGCGGTAAACTCCCTGCGGCTGCGCTCCGCGGCGGCCTGTTCTGTTACGTCAAAGGCCAGCAGTACCGTGCCCGCCGCAGTGCCGTCCGCCGTGATCCGGCTGATGTCAAACTGAACCTCCCGGTCATTTCGCACAGCGCGGATCTCGCTGTGTCCTCCTTCCAGCGCGGCCTGAATGGCAAGATTGATCGTATGGTCACGGTCTACCACAAGAAATTCCTGCCCAACGCAGGAACTGCCCGCACGGAAGATCATCCTCGCGGCGGGGTTGATGCTTAAAACGACACCTTTCCTGTCCAGCAGGACAAGCCCCTCGCTCATGTTTTCTGTGATCTGCTCAAATTCTTCGGTTTTTCTTCTCAACGCCCGAAGCTGTGCCTCGATCTGCCTGTGCTGCTGGTGGATGCGCCCCAGAAGGGGAGATAATTCCTCATAGGCGTCGTTTTCCAGCGGGTGGTCAAGGTCGAGGGAATTGAGCGGCCGGACGATCCGTTTTGCCATCCGGTCGGCCAGGACGGCAGCAAGGATCACGGCAGCCAGCCCCACCAGCAGGATCGGCTGAAGCATAGCCAGCGCCAGGGCCAGCACGCTCGCCTGACGGATCGAGATGCGCAGCACGGTCCCATTGTTGAGGGCCCGGGCATAATAGAGCGTCCGCCGGGTCCATGTATCGGAGTAGCGCACGCTGCTGCTTTCACCCGCGGCAAATGCCTGACGCACCTCCGTCCGGTCCCCGTGGTTTTCCATCCCTTCGGCCGGTTCCTCCGAGTCAAACAGCACTGTTCCATCCGAGGCGATCCAGGTCAGCCGGTACTCGGGCGTCCAGGTGTAGCGCAGGTCCCGGGCGGTCAGCTGTTCCAGATAGGCCTGCCCGCCCTGCTCCACCGCGCAGGCCGCCAGCCGCAGCTCATCCTTGAGTTGGTTCATCTGCACCGTGCCAAAATAGTCGTACAGACAGCCCAGTATCACCGCAAAGCTGCCCAGCAGTACCGTTGCCGCAATGACCAGGGCGGAGCGAAAAATCTTTTTGCTCATGGTGTCAGCTCCCATCGGTATCCCACATTCCGAACCGTTGCGATCCCCGCGCCATATCCCCCCAGCTTCTGCCGGAGCGTCTTGATGTGCATATCCACCGTCCGCGTTTCCCCGGTGTAATCTACACCCCAAACGCCGGACAAAAGTTGTTCTCTGGTGAACGCGACACCGGGGCGGGAGAGGAACAGCCGGAGAAGTTCAAATTCTTTGTAGGTAAGGCAGACGCGTTCCCCGTCTGCAGTAACTGTCCGTTCTTCCAGATCGACCGTCAGGCCGCCGGCCGTCAGCTGCCTTGCGGCAGGCGCGGGCTGGCACCGGCGCAAAACGGCCTTGACCCGTGACACCATCTCCATCATGCCAAAGGGTTTGACCAGGTAATCGTCCGCACCCAGATCCAGGCTTTGGATCTTGTCGTATTCCGCGCCCTTGGCGGTAGCCATAATGACCGGAATATCCGCAAACCGCGCCGATGCTTTCATCCGCCGCAGCAGTTCCACGCCGTTGATCCCCGGCAGCATAACGTCCAAAAGCACAAGCTCCGGCCTTTCGGTTTCCATTGCTGCCAGGAACGCTCCGCCGTCCTCAAAGCCCCTGGCCTCAAAGCCGGTGGAGCGCAGGGTGTAAAGCTCGATATCCCGGATGCTGGCATCGTCCTCTACACACCAGATCATAGCGTTTCTCCTTTATGCTCGCCTGTCACGGCAAAGATCACCCATTCCGCAATATTGACCGCGTGATCTCCGATGCGTTCCAGATACTTGTCGATCATCAGCAAATCAAGCGCGTGTTCGCCACATTCTGGGCTTTCCGCAATGTTCCCAATCAGCACCTGCTTCACCTGGTCGAAGCACTTGTCTACAATATCATCATGGTCGATCACCAGCCTGGCGCGGGCAGTATCTTTCTGAACATAGGAATCCACGCTCTCTGTGACCATCCTGATGACCTGTGCCGCCATTTCCCGGATATGGCCCACATCCTCCGGTACATATCCCTGGGCCAACATCGCCAGAATGATCTCCGCAATGTCCGCCGCCTGATCTCCGATTCGCTCCATATCCGTGATGATCTTCATGGCGGCGGAGATCTGCCGCAGGTCGCGGGCCACCGGCTGCTGTTGGAGCAGCAGCTTCAGACACAGCGTTTCAATGTCCCGCTCCATCTGGTCGATCTCGCCCTCCAATGGCTTGACTGTTTCCGCCAACGCAGGATCGCCAGCATCCAACGCCTTTGCCGCGTTGGAGATGGCCTCCTCGCACAGCGCCCCCATCTGGATCAGTTCCGTATTCAGAAGGGCAAGCTGGCTGTCAAATCTGCTTCGCATCACCCAAACCTCCCGGTAATATAATCCTCTGTTCGCTGGTTTTCCGGCTGAGAAAACAGCTTTTCCGTCTCGCCATACTCGATCAGTTCCCCCAGCAGAAAGAACGCTGTGCGGTCGGAAATGCGCACCGCCTGCTGCATATTGTGGGTCACGATGACAATAGTGTATCGCTCTTTCAGCTGTATTGCAAGCTCCTCAATTTTGGAGGTGGAGATAGGGTCGAGGGCGCTGGTGGGTTCGTCCATCAGCAATATCTTCGGCTCCACCGCCAGGGCACGGGCGATGCAAAGCCGCTGCTGCTGGCCCCCGGACAGTCCCAGGGCGTTCCTTTTCAGCCGGTCTTTCACCTCGTCCCAAATTGCCGCGTCCCGGAGGGAGTGCTCCACAAGGTCATCCAGCTTGGCCTTGCTTTTGACGCCGTGGGTGCGGGGGCCGTAGGCAATGTTGTCATAAATGCTCATGGGGAAAGGGTTGGGCTTTTGGAACACCATGCCGATCTCCCGGCGCAGGGCGTTCACGTCCAGGCCGGGAGCAAAAATATCCGTATCCTGATACCGCACCTCCCCGGTGACCTTCACGCCGGGTACAAGGTCGTTCATGCGGTTCAGCGTTTTGAGAAAGGTGGACTTTCCGCAGCCGGAAGGTCCAATCAGGGCGGTGATGTTGTTCTCCGGGATCTGGATATCGATATTCTTCAATGCCTGGGCGTTGCCATACCACAGGCATAGATTTTTTGCGGTGATCGCGTTGCTCATAGCGCCCTCCTTTTCTTGAAATACCGGCCCGCCAGCACAGCGGACAGGTTGACCGCCAGCGTCAGCAGCATCAGAATGGCGGCGATGGCGAAGGCCACGCCAAACTCCCCCTGCTCCTTCGCGTAGACATACAGCGCCACGGTGAGGGTGGCCCCCGGGCTGGCCAGGCCGGTAAAAAAGCCGTTCAGCGCATGGGCAAAGCCCGCCGTAAACAGCAGCGCCGCCGATTCGCCCAGCATGCGCCCCACCGACAGGATGCAGCCGGTGATGATGCCGTCCGCACAGCCGGGCAGCACCACGGTGCGGATGACCCGCCACTTTCCGGCCCCCAGGCCAAAGGCCCCCTCCCGGTAGCTCTGGGGCACGGTTTTCAGGCTTTCTTGTGTCGTTCGCATGATGGTGGGCAGGTTCATGATGACCAGGGTCAGCGCACCCGCCAGCAGAGAGGTCCCGAACACGCCGGCAAATGCCAGCATCCCCACAAGGCCGTAGATGATGGAGGGGATGCCGGAGAGAGTTTCGGCTGCGTATTCGATAACAGACACCAGACGCTTATTTGCGGCGTACTCGGTCAGGTAGACCGCCGCCCCCGCCCCTACGGGCAGGACGATCAGCAGGGCGGCAAGGATGATGTAGATGGTGTTCAGAATATCCGGCAGGATGCCAATGGTGCCCGCCAGATAGCTGGGCTTGGTGGTCAGCAGCTCCCAGGTCAGATTGGGGAGGCCCGCCGCCAGCACGAAGCCCACCAGAAACAGCGCCAGGGCGCACACCAGCAGCACCGACAGGACACACAGCAGCTTCATCGTGCCGGTATAGGCCCTCCGGAGCGGCGAGATCGGTCTGTCCAGCATCATGACCCCTCCTTGTCCCGTTTGAGGAAGAAATTCAGCGCGGCGTTGATCAGCATGATAAACAGGAACAGTACCAGGGCGATGGAGAACAGCGCCTGCCTTTGCAGGCCGCTGGAATAGGACATCTCGCTGGCCACCGCTGTGGTGAGGAAACGGACGCTCTCAAACAGCGCGGGCATATTGGCCGCGTTGCCGGACACCATCATCACCGCCATAGCTTCCCCGATGGCCCGCCCAACTCCCAGCACCACCGCCGCCGCGATGCCGCTTCGCGCCGCGGGCACGGATACCCGGAACCAGGTTTCGGTCGGGGTCGCGCCGAGGGCCAGGGAGGCGTCCTCGTACTCCTGAGGGACTGCCTCCAGCGCCGTAATAGATACTTTGATGATGGAGGGCAGGATCATGATCGCCAAAACGATGATCGCCGCCAGCAGACTGGCCCCGTCCGGCACATGAAAGAGCCGCCGGATGCCCGGTACAAGCACCAGCATCCCCACCAGACCGTAGACCACCGAGGGAATGCCCGCCAGGAGGCTGACGGCGGATCCCGCAACGGCTTTCACCTTTGCGGGGGCCATTTTTGCCAGATACACCGCCGCGAAAAACCCTACCGGAACGCCGAACAGGATGGCCCCCGCCGTGCCGTAAACACTGGTGAGAATGAACGGGAGGATGCCGTATGAGGGCTGCGCGGCGGTGGATTCCCATCTGTCACCCAGCAAAAAAGGTAAGAGTCCGATTCGCCGGATGGCAGGGATGCCAGAGGCCACCAGATAGGCGGTAATCAGCAATACACAGCCCACCGTGACCAGCCCAAGCACCAGGAATATCCCATGGACCGCGGTTTCCAGCAGTTGCTTTTTTCGTTCCATGGTCAATTTGCCGCCACAGCGCCCGCGCCGGAGATCAGCTCCGCCGCGTCAGGGGAGATCGCGAAGTCAAAAAACTTCTGCGCCGGTTCCGAAAGGGGCGCGTCCGTTTTTGTGACCAGAACAAAGGGCCGCTGGATGACATAGCTGCCGTCCTTCACCGTGTCCTCGGTGGGGGCCACGCCGCCTACCGTGACAGCCCGAACCGTGTCCTTGACCGAGGCAAGGGAGGCGTAGCCGATGGCGTCCGGGTTTTGGGACACGGCGGTGATCACATCGCCGGTGGAGGTCAGCTCCTGGCGGTACTGGCAAGCGTCCTCGGTGTCGGTGATGGATTCAAAGCCGTCCCTGGTTCCGCTGCCCGCCTCCCGGCCAATGAGGACGATCTCCGCGTCCTGCCCTCCCACATCCTTCCAGTTGGTGATCTTGCCGGTATATATTTTGGCGATGGTATCCACATTGAGATCGGAAACAGGGTTATCGGGGTTGACGATCACCGCGATGCCGTCATAGGCCAGAATGGTTTCCGTCAGGCCGCTGCTTTTCTCATCTTCCTTTAGGGCACGGCTGGAAAGGCCGATGTCGCAGCGTCCCTCCTGCACCGCCTGGATGCCCGAGCCGGAGCCGGTGGGGTTGTAGGTAAAGGCCACGCCGCTGTTCTGCGCCTCAAACGCTTCGCCCAGCGCGCCGATCACCTTCTCCATCGAGGTGGAGCCATCGGTGGTGACAGCGCCGGACGTTTTCTGCGCGCACCCGGCCATGACCGACAGGGCCAGCGCGGCGGCCAGCATAAGGCTTGCAAATTTTTTCATGGTTTTTATTCCCCCTTCGATTTTTGACTGCAAAAAAAGGATACCGCTGTCCTGTAAAAACCAAAAGGCAGATTTTGTAAAATCAAGGTAAAATCGCCGCGCTGATGCCAAGAGTTGGGGCAGATCAAAAAACGTGGCAAAACCACTCGCAAAGAATGGTTTTGCCACGCCGGGCGCCCGTTCCAAACAAGCGCCGTCTTTTTCGCACGCCTGGGCCGCCCTCTCAGCCGCCGCCCTGTCCCGCCGCCTCCACCCGCAGCGCCGCGCGGGCGGGCAGGCGGGCAGCGGTTTTCCCTTATGCGGTTTTCAAATTATCATTTGAAAAGATCCACCACGATCGACATTGCCCTGTAAGGGTTCTGAACCCTTGGGTCATGATCCGGCGTCCGTTTCACATAGCCTTTTGTATAGTCGATCTTTTTTGTGACCGAATTGTCGTTTTCATCATAGTAGTGATAAAACTCATACTCTTTAAAATTTGTCTTTTCGATCAGCGAGCGTACCTTTTCATAGGTAGGGAACCACACATGCCCTCCCCCTGTTACTTTCCCATCCTTATATCTGCTGCGTCTGCCGCCGCCCGCATCAAAGATGATATTTCCGTTTTCATCCTTTACACTTCTGTCGCGCAGAAGGTCGCAGCCATAATCCGGCACGGAAAGCCGGAAATACGCTCCTTTTTTCAATACCCTGTATATCTCATTGATCACATCAACCAGTTGGTCGTATTCAATATGCTCAAACACGTCCTCTGCCTGGTATGCGTCAACGCTGTTGTCGGGGAGCGGATAGGGCGCACATATATTATGCCATATCGTTCTTTTATTGGCCCTTCTGATAGACAGCCCCACAATGCCGTCTATATCATACTCCTTCTGCCCGGGAATATCGCCCGCGTACAGGAAGATTCTGTCCCAATCCTTGATATCGTCAAAGGTCAACCATATGATTTTGTTAAACACTTTCATTTTTAATCCCTTTCCTGTAAACAGCACAAAGTTGAAAGGGCCAAAAAAGAGGCCTTTTCGGATAAAGTCTACCGGACTTTGTGCGGCTTGTCAAGCTGTTTTGTACAAAAGCCCGCCGGGAACAGGCGGGCGGTTTGAGACCGCTGAAAGAGCAATAGACCGTAAAATTTTATCCGGCATATTTCCCGGTTTTTTATACTTCACACCACAATGGGGTCATTCCCCCTGTGGCGGGGCATGCATGATCGTCCTTTTTCTGAGACGGCGGGCAGGCCTTTGGCTCACCCCGCCGCCTCCACCCGCAGCGCCGCGCGGGCGGGCAGGCAGGCGGCCCAGTCCCCCTCGGCCGAGAGCCAGCCAAAGCCCTCGCAGGTGTGGTCCGGGCAGGGGGAGTCCACAAACCGGACGCGCCCGCCTGCCACCTCTAAGTGGATGGTATACCCCACCGCCGCAATATCATATCGGGCGTCCTTGTCCAGCGGCAGCACCTGCTCGGCCTGCGCCGCCCCCTCGCCCACCGTGAGCACCGCCTGCACCCGCGGGCCGGTCCTTCCCAGCGCCCGCAGCCCCAGCAGGGCCAGGGCCAGCGCGGCCACCGCCGCCGCAAACAGCAGGTTCTTGCGCCAGACGGCCATCGGCCGCCGGGGCGGGTCTGGATTTTTGGGCGCTGGCTGTGCCGGGCGCATGCCGCCATCTCCCTTCCGTTTGGATAAACCGCGTTGCCCGGCGGGCCGGGCGATGCTTTTTATGCGCAAAGAGCCGTCCCCCCTCGTCGGCCGCCGGCCGGGTGCGTGGGAGCAGTCTCTCAAGGCAACAGGACCCCTGCCCCGAAAGCCTTTCGAGACTCTCCCCCGCGCCCTGCCCTGGTACCGCAAAACTCCTTGAAATGGACGCTCCTGCTTTTTTATAAGTATAGCAAAAAAACCGCCCGGGTGGTATAATACAAACAACAAAACATCGGCGGGCGGCCGTGCCGCCCGGAAAGGGGCTTGATCTTCCATGCAGCAGTGGGAACAGGCAATCGACACATTTATTGCGCAGAACGAGCAGAACATCCTGCGGGACATTGGGCGGCTGGTGGCGGTGCCCAGCGTACAGGGCCAGCCCGCGCCCGGCGCGCCGTTTGGCCCGGGGCCGAAGGCGGCGCTGGAAAAGGCGCTGGAGATCGCGGCCGAGCTGGGCCTTGCGGTGCGAAACTGTGAGGACCGGATCGGCTGGGCCGAGCTGCCGGGCGCCGAGCCGGGCAAATACATCGCCACCATCACCCATCTGGACGTGGTGCCCACCGGCAACGGCTGGGACGCCGACCCCTTTGTGATGCGCCAGCGGGAGGGCTGGATCCTGGGCCGCGGCGTGGCCGACGACAAGGGCCCCAGCGTTTTGTGCCTGTACGCCCTGCGCTTTTTAAAGGAGCAGGGCCTGCCGCTGCGCTATGGGGTGCGGGCGCTGCTGGGCACCAACGAGGAGACCGGCATGGCCGACGTGGACTATTACCTTGAGAACTACCCCGCCCCGGCCTTTTGCTTTTCGCCGGACGCCGAGTTCCCGGTGTGCAACGGCGAAAAGGGCCACTACGGCGCAAACCTGGTAAGTCCGGTGTGCGCCGGGGATATCCTGGACTTTACGGGCGGCTTTGCCCCCAACGCGGTGCCGGACGAGGCCAGCGCCCTTGTGAGGGCCGACCTTGCCGCCCTGCCCCCGGCCCCCGGCATCACCCTTGCGGCCGAGGGGGAGGCGGTGCGGGTATCCGGCCACGGCAAGGCCGGCCACGCCTCGATGCCCGAGGGCACGGTAAACGCCATTGGGCTGGTGGTAGACTACCTGCTGGCAAACGGCATTGGCAACGAGGCCGAGCGGGCCTGCCTGGCGGTGCTGCAAAAGCTGCATGCCGCCTCCGACGGCAGCGCCCTGGGCGCTGCGGCGGACGACGGGCGTTTTTCGCCCCTGACCATCATCGGCGGCACCATCAAGATGGAGGGCGGGCGGATCGTCCAGTCGGTGGACAGCCGCTATCCCACCAACACCAACGCCGACATCCTCACCCGCCAGCTGGCCGCGGCGGCCGCCGGCGCCATGACGGTGGAGGACGTGCACACCAACGTGCCCTTTTATATCGAGCCGGACGCCGCGCCCATCCGCACCCTGATCGACACCTACAACGAGGTGACCGGCGAGAACGCCAAGCCCTTTACCATGGGCGGCGGCACCTACGCGCGGCACTTCCCGCTGGCGGTGAGCTTTGGCCCCGAGCGGCAGGGCCAGGCCCTGCCCGGCTTTGCCGGCCCGATGCACGGGGCCAACGAGGGGGCCGAGATCCGCGCCATGCTCGAGGCGCTGAAGATTTATATCCTGGCTTTGGGCCGGCTTGAGGCGCTGGAACTGTAAGGGGCTTTGCGCGGCGGCGCCGGCGGCCGGAGCAACAAGGCCAAAAGCGGCAGCGCCAGCCTTGGCTTTAGGCGGCCGTTTAAACGATGCAAAAGGGCCCTGCGCTTTCAGCGGCGCAGGGCCCTTTTTTTGCTTTGCACGGCAGGCCGTGCCGCCGGGCCGGGCATCGCCCGCCCATGCGGCGCGGCGGTCAAAACGGGATCTCGTCCTCGTCGTGGTCGTAGATCGAGATGTATTCCGGGCGCTGCTCCTTTTCCAGCAGCAGGGCCACGGCCGCAGCCACGGCCGACAGCGCGGCGATCACCGCAAGCAGTTTTACCAGCAGTTTCATGCAGGCCACCTCTTCTTTCTCAAAAAGCGCTCCGCCGGGCTGGCAGGTTTTGCAGCCCGGCCCGGTGTGTCTGTGTATAGTATACCACACCCGGCCCGGCCATGCAAACCGGGTTTGGCGCATCCCCCTCCCGGCAGCCCGCCCCGGGATTTTGTTATTTATTTCACAATTTTTGCGGGTGCATCGGGCAATTTTTTGTCAAAACAGTGGCTTTTTCCTCCTTTCCACAGTTGACTGTGTAAGGCAAGATGTTATAGAATATGTATGTATGGGCAGCCGCAAACTGCGCGTTTATTTTTTCGCGGCGCGGCGCGGGGCGGCGCTGCCCAAAGTTTATGGAAATGGGGGATCGTTCAATCCATGTTCAAGAAGCTGAAACGTTCGGCCCTTGGCGCCGGCGTACCCCATGAGAAGGTCACGGCGGGCATGGCCACGGTAACCATGCCGGTGCCAAGCAAGCTGGTCCTTCCCATGTCGCAGCATATTGGCGCGCCCTGTCAGCCCGTGGTAAAAAAGGGCGATACGGTGCATGTTGGCAGCCTTGTGGGCCAGGCCGGCGGCTTTGTGAGCGCCAATATCTACTCGGGCGTGTCCGGCACGGTGGCCGGCATCGAGACGGTGACCTATCCCACCGGCCAGCGGGTGCAGGCGGTGGTGATCACGCCGGACGGCGCACAGACGCCCGACCCCGGCATCCAGCCCCCGGTGGTTACCGACAAGGCCAGCTTTATCAAGGCGGTGCAGGCCTGCGGCCTGGTGGGCCTGGGCGGCGCGGGCTTCCCCGCGGCGGTCAAGCTGAGCCCGGCCACCAAGGTGGACACCCTGGTGATCAATGGGGCCGAGTGCGAGCCCTACCTCACCCCCGACACCCGGGAGTTTTTGGAGTGCAGCGAGACGGTGATGAGCGGCATCGAGGCCGTGATGAAGTATCTGGAGATCCCGAACTGCATCATTGGCATCGAGCGCAACAAGCCCGAGTGCATCGACCTGATGGCCAGCCTTGTGCAGGGCACCAAGGGGGTCTCGGTAAAGCCGCTGCCCAGCCGCTATCCCCAGGGCGCCGAGAAAAACCTGATCGAGAACACCACCGGGCGGGAGGTGCCCGAGATGGTGTACGGCGAAAAGCCGCGCCCGGGCCTGCCGGCCGACGTGGGGGTCATCGTGATGAACGTGACCAGCGTTTCGACCATCGGCAAGTTCCTTAAAACCGGCATGCCGCTGATCTCCAAGCGGGTCACGGTGGACGGCGACGCAGCGGCCAAGCCCCAGAACGTGGAGGCGCTGATCGGCACCCCGCTGGAGGAGATCATCGCCTTTGCGGGCGGGGTCAAGGAGGGTGTCACCCTGGGCAAGGTGCTGTGCGGCGGCCCGATGATGGGCACCGCGATGGCAGATCTTACCTTCCCGCTGCTCAAGCAGAACAACGGCCTTTTGCTCTTCAGCAAGGAAAAGGCCGACCTGCCCGAGCCCGGCCCCTGCATCCGCTGCGGCCGCTGCATCAACGGCTGCCCCATGGGCCTTGCCCCGGTGCAGATCGCGGGCGCCTACAACCGGCGGGATCTGGACGAGCTGAACAAGCTTAACCTGGGGCTGTGCGTTTTGTGCGGCACCTGCACCTTTGTCTGCCCGGCCAAGCGCCCGGTGACCCAGACCATGAGCCTGGCCAAGGCATTCCAGAGAACGGGAGGGAAAAAGTAATGGAAAACCGCTTGATCGTTACTGCGTCTCCCCATATCACCGACAAGGCAACCACCCGCGGGCTGATGGGCAACGTAGTGATCTCGCTGCTGCCCTGCGTGATCGCCAGCGCCATCATCTTTGGCTGGCAGGCGCTGGTGCTGGTGGCCGTGACGACCGCGGCCTGCGTGGTGTTTGAGTACTTATACTGCATGGTGATGAAAAAGCCCAACCCGGTCAGCGACCTTTCGGCCGTGGTCACCGGCATCATCCTGGCGCTGAACCTGCCGGTGAGCATGGCAAAGCCCCAGACCATCTGGATCCCGCTGGTGGGCGCGTTTGTGGCCATCGTGCTGGTCAAGCAGCTGTTCGGCGGCCTGGGCTCCAACTTTGCAAACCCCGCCCTGGTGGGCCGCATCGTGCTGTTTTTGGGCTTCAGCGCCCGCATGACCGACTGGACCTACCCCGCCGCGGCGGTGGACGCGCTGACCGGCGCGACCCCCCTTGGCACCGGCAACCTGGAAAACCTGCCCCTGATGGAGCTGTTTTTGGGGGTGCACGGCGGCGTTTTGGGCGAGACCTGCAGCCTTGCCATCCTGTTTGGGTTTGCCATTTTGGTGTTTACCAAAACCATCAGCTGCGCCATCCCGGTAGCGTATGTGGGCACGGTGGCGGTGATGAGCCTTTTGTGCGGCCAGCCGGTGCTTGCCCAGATCTTGAGCGGCGGGCTTTTGTTTGGCGCGGTGTTTATGGCCACCGACTATGTTACCAGCCCCTTTACCCTGAAAGGCAAGATCGTGTTTGGCATCGGGCTGGGCGTGATCACCTGCGCCATCCGGTTCTGGGGCAACATGGCCGAGGGCGTCTCGTTTGCCATTTTGCTGATGAACCTCTTTGTGCCCTACATCAACGACCTGACCCGTCAGGTCCCCTTGGGCTATACCAAGCCGCCGAAGGAGGGTGCCAAACAATGAACAAAGCAACATGGGATACCATTGCCAAGCCCATTGTGGTGCTTGTGGTGATCTGCCTTGTTACCAGCACGCTGCTGGCGGTAACCAACAATGCCACCGCCCCTATTATTGCCGAGGCCGAAAAGGCCGCCACCAACGAGGCGTATAAGGCGGTGCTGCCCGCAGCGGACAGCTTTACCGACGTGACCGCCCAGGTTACTACCGAGGGCATCGCCTCGGCGGCCGTGGCCGACAACGGCGCGGGCTACGCGGTGCGGGCCGTGGGCCGCGGCTACGGCGGCGAGGTGCCGGTGGTCGTGGGCATCGACCCGGATGGGGCGATCGTGAGCGTGCAGTTTATGCAGAACAGCGAATCGGCCGGGTTTGGCATGAAGCTGTGGGACGGCAACCAGGCCGGCATTGATTTTGCGGCAAGCCTTGCGGGCCAGAGCGGCAGCGTGGCCAAGGGCGAAAATGGGGTGGACGGCATTACCGGCGCCACCATCTCGACCAAGGCGGTGCTCAGCGCGGTAAACAGCGCGCTGGCCTGCTACCAGGAACTCAAGGAGGTGGCTTAAATGGCACAAAAACAGCCAAGCCTCGGCACGGTGCTTACCAACGGCATTATTAAGGAAAACCCGGTGCTGCGCCTGGTGCTGGGCACCTGCCCCACCCTGGCGGTGACCACCGCCGTTTCCAACGCCATCGGCATGGGGGTGGCCGCCACCGTGGTGCTGATCTGCTCCAATATTGTGATCTCGGCCCTGCGCAAGGTCATCCCGGACAAGGTCCATCTGCCCTGCTACATCACCATCATCGCCACCTTTGTTACGGTGGTGCAGATGGTGGTCAAGGCCTACGCCCCCGCGCTGGACACCGCGCTGGGCGTTTACCTGCCCCTGATCGTGGTAAACTGCATCATCTTAGGCCGCGCCGAGATGTTCGCCTGCAAGCACGGGGTGGTTGCCTCGGCGCTGGACGGCGTGGGCATGGGCATCGGCTTTACCCTGGCGCTGATGCTGATGGCCTCGGTGCGGGAGCTGATCGGCAACGGCAGCTGGATGGGCATTACCATCATCCCCGAGAGCGTCGACCGTCTCACCATCATGACCAGCGCGCCCGGCGGCTTTTTTACCTTTGGCTGCCTGATGGCGCTGGTGGTGTGGTTTGAGACGAAGCGCGCAAAGAAAGGAGCGGGTGCACAATGAGCGCTGTAAAACTTGCTTCCATCTTTTTCAGCATGATCCTGGTCAACAACTATGTGCTGGTAAAGTTTTTGGGCATCTGCCCCTTCTTAGGGGTTTCCAAAAAGCTGGATTCGGCCTTTGGCATGAGCTGCGCGGTGGTGTTCGTGATGGTGCTGGCCACCAGCGTAACCTGGCCTTTGCAGCAGCTTTTGGACGCCAACGGCCTTGGCTACCTGCAGACCATCGTGTTTATCCTGGTGATCGCGGTGCTGGTGCAGCTGGTGGAGATCATCCTTAAAAAGTACATGCCCCCGCTCTACAGCAGCCTGGGCGTCTACCTGCCCCTGATCACCACCAACTGCGCGGTGCTGGGCGTGACCATCCTGAACATCGACAACGGCTACAATTTCATCGAGAGCATCGTCTGCGCGGCGGGCGCCGGGTTCGGCTTTATGCTGGCGATGGTGCTGTTCAGCGGGGTGCGCAAGCGGGTGGAGGAGGCCAACCCTCCCAAGTGCTTTGAGGGGCTGCCCATCACCCTGGTGGCGGCTGCCATTACGAGCCTTTCGTTTATGGGCTTTGGCGGCATCATTGAAAACATCTTTGGAACCGTGTAAGGAGGCAAAAGGATGAGTATTGCGATTGCGATCATTCTGGTAACGGTCGTGGGCCTCGTGGGCGCGGTGATCCTGGTGCTGGCCGCCAAATTCATGAGCGTATACGAGGACCCGCGGATCGGCCAGGTGACGGAGTGCCTGCCGGGCGCCAACTGCGGCGGCTGCGGCTACGCCGGCTGTGCCGACTATGCCAAGGCCGTGGTGGAAAACGGCGCGCCGGTAAACAAGTGCGCGGTGGGCGGCGCGGACTGCGCCGCCGCCATTGCGGGGCTGATGGGGGTCGAGGCAGGCGCGTCGGTGCCGGTGCGGGCCATTGTGGGCTGCCAGGGCGCCGAGGGCGTGTGCAAGATCAAGTACGATTACCAGGGCATTACCAGCTGCGCGGCGGCCAAGGCGCTGCACGGCGGGCCCAAGTTCTGCCCCTACGGCTGCCTTGGCTTTGGCGACTGCGTCAAGGCCTGCAAATTCGGCGCCATCCATGTGGAGAACGGGGTCGCCAAGGTGGACCAGGCAAAGTGCACCGGCTGCGGCGCCTGCAAGGATACCTGCCCGCAGAAGGTGATCTGGATGCACAACGCGCCGGATAAGCCGGTGGTGATGTGCGCCAACCACGAAAAGGGCGCCATTACCAACAAGGAGTGCAACCTGGGCTGCATCGGCTGCATGCGCTGCGAGAAGAACTGCCCCGAGGGCGCCATCAAGGTCAACAACTTTGTGGCCCGTATTGATTACGACAAGTGCACCGGCTGCGGCAAGTGCATGGAGGTCTGCCCCAAAAAGCTGATCTTCAAACACCCCGCGCCGTAATACCCAAGACACACAAACCCCAGCCCCGCTCGGGGCTGGGGTTTTTAGGTTTAGGGATAATGGCCAATCTGGGGGCCACGGCCCCCAGACCCCCATCTTGGGCCAATTTCCAATTTTGGGGGGATGTTCCGCCATCGAGTACCCTGCATTGGATGGATGCGACGTTTCTGGATTTTTTGCCCCAAAAAACTATATGGCAAAAAATGTGGGACAGCGGGCCATGCCCCCATGCGGCGGCTTTATGGATGGGTTTTTGTTTTTGCCGTACCGCGGCCTTTGCTGGCGGCCCGGATTTTATGCGCGGTAATGATCGTGCCGCTGTGGGCGTTGATGGTGATCCTGCAATCGCCCGCGGCCGCATACCAGTTTTTCCCGATCCGCTCCAGCCTGGTGCCCTTGTCTAAGATCCGCTCCTTACACCAGCCCACAACATCCTCTGTTTCAATGTGCAGATTGCGCCTGATCCGCTCTGCGCCCATGGGCGTTGTATGCAGCTTGTCCATCAAATCCTGCATCTTATCTGCCCTCACCGGATTTTATTTTTTCACGGATGCACAATTTGTGCATCCGGCAATGGGGGTCCAGGGGGGCAAGCCCCCCTGGATCGGCTTTTACCCCCTACACAAACAGCTCCGGCATATTGCGGGCCTCACCGTACTGGGCCTCCAGCTCGGCGCGGTGGCAGAGGTAACCAGCGTCGTCAAAATACCTGGCGTGCTCGGGGCATCCCTTTACGCAGGCGTTGCACTTGATGCAGATGCCCGGCACCTTTTGCACATCGGCGGGGTCGATGGCCTCCATGGGGCAAACCAGCGCGCACCAGCCGCATTTTGTGCACCCCTCGCCCACCTTAGGCTTGACCTTGCGGATGTCGATGGGCGCGCCCATCCGGTCCCGCGGCTGGTAATAGGGCCGCAGCGGGCTCTGGCCCCGCACCGCCACCGGCTCGCCCGGCTTTGCCCCCTCCAGCAGCTTTTCGGCCGCGCGGCAGGCAAGTTCGTCCGCCAGGGCCAGGTCCTCCTCGTTTGGCCGCCCGGCCGCCAGCGTATCCGAAAAGGCGTGCTGCCCCACAAAGGCCCCCGCCGCCAGGGTATAAAACCCATCCGCCTGCAAAAGGTCCCGCAGTTCGATCAGCGAATCGTCGTAATTGCGGTTGCCGTACAGCACCACCGGGATGGCCCAGGCCCCGCCCCCCTGCACCGCCTTTAAGTAGGGCAGCAGCAGGTTGGGCAGCCGCCCCGCGTAGGTGGGCAGCCCGCACACCACCAGGTCGTTTTCGCCAAACGCCGGCGGGGTTTTGCGCTCGGCGGCCGGGGTAAAGTTGAGTTCCCGCACCGGCGCGTTCAGCGCGGCCGAAAGCCCATGCGCCACGCACCGCACCACCTGCGCGGTGGTACCGGTGGCGCTGAAATACATCGCCCATACCGTCCATTCCTTCTGCGGATCCATAAAAACAGCTCCTTTTTTGCCGGGCGCCGGGCAAACCGGATGCCGCGCATCCCGGATCCCCCCGGCGTCCTTATGTTTAAAACGTCCTCCGTGCCGCCCCGCCGGGCCGGGCGCGGCCCTCAGCCCAGCCGCGCAAAGGCCACCGTTTCGGCCTTCATCGAAATTTTGCCCACCTGCCAGCCATAGGCCAAAAGCTCCTTTTTATAGCGCAAAAACGAGTGGTCCAGCGGTACCCCCGCGATCGCCCCGATCTCGGCAAAGGTAAGGGTAAGCGCGTCCTCCCTGCGGCCTTGCAGGTACTGCCATAAAGGCTCATATTTGCTCATAAAATCCTCCTTTGGGGGCCGCGGGGCACACCCCAACAGGCTGCCGGCGCGCCTTTTTTTCATTATACGACATCCTTATATCCCTTAACAAGGGCACACACGCCGGCAGCCGGGCTCCAGCGGCACGCTGGCTGCGTTGGCGCCCCTGCAAAGAGCTGCCCGCCCGGATGCGGCGCGCCCCGCGCGGTTTGGCACATCCTGCTTTTTGGGTGTTTTATAAGGGTGACAAACCCTTTGGGATATGGTACAATAGCAGGCATCACTCTGCCCTGCCCGCCAGGCGCGGCGCGGGGCAAACATCCCGAAAGGAGACCCTTTAAATTGCGTTTTTGGCCAAACCGGGGCGGCGCGCAGCCGCCCGCAGCTTCCCCATTTTCTCCCGGCCAGCCCGCGCGGGGCGCGACCGGCCCCGCCGGGCCGGATGGTTCATCCCAGCAAAGCCGGGGGCCCGCCGGGCCGGATACGCCGCGGCCGGGCGCGGCGCGGCAGGCCGGCCCCGCCCACTGGGCCATCCTCTTTTTGGGGGCGGCGATCCTGGCGTTTGGGCTTTTTAATGTGCACAGCCAAAGCGGCGTTACCGAGGGCGGGGTGCTGGGCACCACCCTGCTGCTGCTGCACTGGCTGCACCTTTCGCCCGCCCTCTCCAGCCCCATTCTGGACGGCGCCTGCTACCTGCTGGGCCTGCGGATGCTGGGCTGGGGCTTTATCAAAAACGCGGTGTTCAGCAGCCTGAGCTACGCCGCCTGCTACGCGGCCTTTGAGCGGCTGGGCCCGGTGCTGCCCAGCCTGGCCGCCCACCCGCTGGCGGCGGCGCTGCTGGGCGGGCTGTTTGTGGGCGTTGGCGTGGGGCTGGTGGTGCGGGAGGGCGGCGCCTGCGGCGGCGACGACGCGCTGGCGCTGGTGCTTTCGCGGCTGCTGCGCGTGGGCATCTCCCGGGCCTACTTCCTCACCGATTTCGTGGTGCTGATGCTTTCGCTCAGCTACATCCCGCCGCGCCGCATCCTGTTTTCGCTGCTCACCACCCTGGTCTCTTCCTTTGTGATCGAGCGCATCCAGTCCATCGGCCGGGTGTAGCCGGCCGGGGGGCCGCTTTTGGCCAATCCAGGGGCCGCTTTTGGCCAATCTGGGGGCCGCGGCCCCCAGACCCCCTTTCCCTACCCTATTTTATTTTGATGTACCGCTGCATCTGTTTGGCAAGGCCGGCAAGGGCGGGGTAGTTGTTGAGGGACGGCTCGGCCTCCACCGCCCGGCAGAGCTGGGCGTAGGTGGCCTCGATCCGGCCCGCCCGCACCCCTTCGGCCAGCAGGCCGGCCTTGGTAATGGCAAGCGTGGGGCGCTTTGACCCGCGGCCCGGCACAGCAAATTGCATGGAAACTCACCTCTCTTTTTGCTATTATAGCAAAAAATTGGCTTTGAGTGTTTATTTTATGCGGCAAAAATTATATAATGGTGGCAGGGCCTTTGCCCCGGCGCGGCATCTGCCGGGCCAACGCGCCCGCCAAACGCCGTCCGCCGGCCTTTTACGCGCGCCGGCGGGGCGCCTTTACGGCTGCGGGCGGGCCAGGCCTGAGATTGTTTGAGGGGATGTTTGCGATGCGGATCACGAGCGGATTTAACAAAGACCTGTTGGACGGTGTGCGCCGGCTGCACTTTATTGGCATTGGCGGCAGCGGCATGTACCCGCTGGTGCAGATCCTGGCCTCCAAGGGCTACGAGATCACGGGCAGCGATGTCAACGAGGGGCATATCATCGAGGACGAGCGCGCCATGGGCATCCCGGTGTTTATGGATCACAAGCCCGAAAACATCGAAGGGGCGGACATGATCGTGTATTCCGCCGCCATCCATGAGGAAAACCCCGAGCTGCAGGCCGCCCACATCCACGGCATCCCATGCGTGGAACGCAGCGTGATGCTGGGGTATGTCTGCCGGCTCTACCAGCGCAGCATCTGCGTGGCCGGCACCCACGGCAAAACCACCACCACCAGCATGATCACCAGCATGCTGGAGCTGGCCGGGCGGGATCCCTCGGCCGTGATCGGGGGCAAGCTGCCGCTGATCGGCGGGTACGGCAAGGCCGGCAATGGGCCCAGCATCGTGATCGAGGCCTGCGAATACGCCGAGACCTTTTTGCGGCTGGCCCCTACCATTGGCATCGTGCTCAACATCGACAACGACCATCTGGATTACTACGGCACCCTGGGCCAGCTTAAGTTTGCCTTTAAGCGGTTTGCCCTGCTCTGCCGCCACATGATCATCGTCAACGCGGACGACGCCAACACTATGCAGGTGATGGACAGCATCGACCGGGACATGCGCACCTTTGCCATCGAGCGCCGGGCGGACTACCAGGCGGTGAACATCCAGGAATACAAGCCCGGGTATTTTGAGTTTGACGCGTTGGAATTTGGCGATCCCTTTGCGCACATCCGGCTGGGCGCGCCGGGCCGGCACAACATCTACAACGCCCTGGCCATGCTTTGCTGCGTGCGGCCGCTGGGCCTGACCCCGGACGACGCCGTGCGCGCGGCCGAGCATTTCCGCGGCGCGGGCCGCCGGTTTGAGCTGAAGGGCGAGGTCAACGGCGCCGCCGTGGCGGACGATTACGCCCACCACCCCACCGAACTGCGGGCCACCCTGCAAACCGCCCGCGAGATGGATTACAAGCGCATCTGGGCGGTGCACCAGCCCTTTACCTACAGCCGCACCCGGATGCTGCTGGATGATTTTGCCGAGGTGCTGCAGCTGGCCGACAAGGTTGTGCTGACCCCCATCATGGGCGGCCGCGAGCTGGACGACGGCAGCGTAAAGAGCGAGGACCTGGCCGCCAAGATCCCCGGCAGCGTGGTGGTGGAGAGCCTTGCCGCCGCCGCCGAGTATATCCGCCAGAACGCCCAGCCGGGCGATCTGGTGATCACCTTAGGCTGCGGCGACGTATACAAGGCCTCGGATCTGATGGTGGGCCTGTGCGGGTAAGGCCGCGGCACAAAAAGCCGGCCGCTCCCACCATGTAAAGGCCGGTCAAGGGGGCCACAGGCCCCCTTGACCCCCGCCATACCGGGCAAAATCCTTTGCCCGGCGCAGGGCCATTCCGGCGGGCAACGCACGGCGACCGCCCGGCAGTTGGTTTTATGCGGGCGGCCTTTTTATGCGGCACAGGCAAATACGGCACAAAAAAAGCGGCATGGCGCTTTGGCGCCATGCCGCTTTTTTTGTGGAATGAAAAGGCTCAGCCGTTTTCCTTCATCTTCGCAAAGCAGTCGCTGCAGTACACAGGACGGTCCTCGCGGGGCTGGAACGGGACGCGGGCGATCTTGCCGCAGGCGGCGCAGGTAGCCTCAAACATCTCGCGGTTGCCGCGGCTGGAATTCTTGCGGGCGTCACGGCAGGCCTTGCAGCGCTGGGGCTCGTTCTCAAAGCCCTTCTCCGCATAGAACTCCTGCTCGCCGGCGGTAAAGGTGAATTCCTGACCGCAGTCTTTACATACCAGGATCTTGTCTTCGTACATGTTTGGATATCTCCTCATTTTAAATTTGCCCGCGGAAGGATTTCAACCGTCACCTTTGGCTTTTTGGGAACCAATGCTCTGAATGTTAAGCTACTTGGGCATATTATCTACAACGCCTTGCAGCGATGTATCGCATTAAAACCGCTCACCCCGCCCGCAGCTTGCGCCGCGCCCGGGAAAGGGCGTTTTCCACCGCCTTGTGGGGGCGGCCCAGCGCCGCGGCGATCCGCGCGCTGCCCATCCCGTCCAAAAACAGGCCCAGGACCTCCCGCTCGAAGGGGGAAAGCTGCGCGTCCAGCCGGCGCATCCAATCGTCGTACCGCTCGCTCTGGATGGCAAGCTCCTCGGGGCCGGGGCTGGTCTCGCCGGTCTCTTCGCCCAGCGGCAGGCTGCCCAGCAGGGGCCCGTGCTTTTTGCGCTGCGCCGCCCGCCGCGCCGAAAACTGCGCGTGGCGGATACAGGCGGCGGCATACGGCTCAAAGGCCGCGCGGGCGGGGTCGTAGGTCTGGATGGCATGGAAGAGGGCGATGATGCCCTCCTGCACGGCGTCCTCATACTCAAGGCCCGGGCCGGCGCAGACCGACGCGCCGCGCCGGATGGCGGGGGTCATGTGGGCGATCGCCCCGGCCAGCGCGGCTTCATCGCCCGCGCGCGCCGCAGCAACCTGCTCCGGGCTAAACCGCGCCATCTGCCCACCACTCCCGCACTGCTTGCTGTTTTCTAATTGTACCGTTTCAAAAGGGGTTTGTCAACTGTATTTTGTGCAATCTTCCACGTTTTGCGCTTTTTTCTCCGCTGCAAATTTTTCCTTCCCTGCCGGCCTTGCGGCCCGCCTGGCAGCGGGGGCCGCGGGTTCTCAAGAGGGACGGCGGAACGGCCGCCGCCTTGGTTCGGGCCGCGGATTTCTGCGTCCGTTTTTGGGGCAGCCGCGGTCTTGCACCGCTCTCGACATTTGGCAAAAATTTGGTATAATAAAACCGCGGTATCCCTGTGCCCGGGGCGCGCCGGACCGCGGATGTTTTTGCTGGTTCAAAACGAATTTGTGGATAAAAAAGGAGACTGCGTTATGTACAACTGCCGCAAGCTTTTGCCCGACCTTTACTGGGTGGGCGCAAACGACCGCCGCCTGGCCCTGTTTGAAAACCTGTTTCCCATCCCGCGGGGGGTGTCCTACAACGCCTACCTGCTGCTGGACGAGAAGACCGTGCTGCTGGACACGGTGGACCACGCGGTGAGCCGTGTTTTTTTGGAGAATGTGGAGCACCTTTTAAACGGCCGCGGCCTCGACTATGTGATCGTGAACCACATGGAGCCGGACCACTGCGCCACCCTGCAGGCCCTGCTGGCCCGCTGGCCGGAGGCCCAGGTCTTGTGCACCGCCAAGGCCGTGCAGATGATCGGGCAGTTTTTTGGCCCGGCCCTTGCGGCAAAGGCGCAGAGCGTGGCCGAGGGCCAGACCCTCTGCACCGGGCGGCACACCCTGCGGTTTATCACCGCGCCGATGGTGCACTGGCCCGAGGTGATGGTGACCTTTGACGAGGGCGACGGGGTGCTGTTTTCGGCCGACGCCTTTGGCAGCTTTGGCGCGCTGGACGGCCACCTGTTTGCGGATGAGCTGGACTTTGCCGGGCGCTTTTTGCCGGACGCCCGCCGCTACTACGCCAACATTGTGGGCAAGTACGGCGCGCAGGTGGCCGCGCTGCTGAAAAAGGCGGCCGGGCTGGACATCCGGGCGATCTGCCCGCTGCATGGGCCCATCTGGCGCAAAAACCTTGACTGGCTGCTGGAAAAATACCAGCGCTGGAGCCAGTGGCAGCCGGAGGAGCAGGCGGTGCTGGTGGCCTACGCCTCGATGTACGGCAACACGGCCGAGGCGGCCGAGACCCTGGCCGGGCTGCTGGCCGAGGCCGGGGTGCAGAAGATCGCGGTGTACGATGTTTCGGCCACTGACGTGTCCGAGCTGGTGGGCGAGGCCTTCCGCTGCAGCCATCTGGTGCTGGCGGCACCCACCTACAACGGCGGGGTCTACCCCAAGATGGAGGAGCTGCTGGCCCACCTGAAGGCGGCCGGGCTGCAAAAGCGGACGGTGGCCCTGCTGGAAAACGGCAGCTGGGCCCCCGCCGCGGCCAAGGGCATGCGGGCGGCGCTGGAGGGCATGAAGGAGATGGCCCTGCTGGAAAACACCGTGAGCATCAAGTCCAGCCTGGCCGAGGGGCAGCTGCCCGCCCTGAAGGCGCTGGCCGACGAACTGGCCGGCACGCTGGCACGGTAAAGGTGCTGGCTGAGACACTGGCCGGCACGCTGGCGTTGTAAGGGCTCCAGCCTTTACAGCCGCGGCTGACGGCGGACGTTGGAGCGGCGCTTTGGTACGGTAAGCCTCCTTTTCCGCCGCAGCAGGCGGCGGGCGTTGGAGCGGCGCTTTGGCACGGTAAGCCGCCTTTACAGCCGCGGCAGGCGGCGGGCATTGGGGCGGCATTTTGGCGCGGTAAGCCGCCTTTTGAAACCGGCGGGCCAAAAAGCTGCATCCTTTTTCTGTCCATCCATGGTATGATTTCAAAAACTCCCCATCTGCAAAATTGCAGGTGGGGAGTTTTGTATAGGGGGTCTGGGGGGCGCGCCCCCCAGATCGGCCCAGTATCCCAAATCGGCCCAGTATCCCAAATCGGCCCAAATCGCCCCGGCGGCCCTACTGGATCAGCTCCACAAACCGGCTGGCGGGATCCAGCCCATTTTCGGCCAGCAGGGCCTCGCTGCGGGCGTCCGGCGCGTAGAAGATCAAATAATCGTACTTTCCGTACAATTCGCTCAAAGTATACTCTTCGTCGTCGAATTGCCAAAAATCGACCGTGTCGGTGTTGAGCACATACCGCGCCACATACCGCATGCCCCAGGTGTCGATCTGCTCGGGATCGCCCCCGCGGGTGTACACAAGGCAGCGCTTGCCGTCCTCGAGGGCATACTGGCTCTTGATGGCAAGCCATTCGCCCTGGGTCCCGGTATCCCGGTAGGGCGCACGCCGCCAGAGGGCTTGCAGCTGGCTTGGCGTGCCCAGCAGCAGCAAGGCCGCCAGCAAAACCGTTCCCGCCGCCGCAAAGGCGCCCGGCTTTACAGCCTTGCGCCCTCCCCCGCGGGGGGCGGGGCCGCCTTGGGACTGGCCCGCGCCGGCGGGGGCCGCGCCGGAAGGGGCAGGCGCGGCTTTTTTTGCCGGGGCCGTGCCCTCCTGCATGGGGGCCGCCCCTGCCGCGGCATTTTGCGCCGGGGCCAAAGCCAAAAGCAGGAGGATGGCCAGCGCGGCGGCAAGGTAGAGCAGGGCGGTGAGGTGGTAGCGGGTGATGCTGGCAAGGCAGAGCATCTCGGCGGTATTCATCGAAAACAGATAGGTGCCCAGCAGGCAGAGCAGGTAGGCCAGTTCACAGCCGGCCAGCGCTGCCCAAAGCCCGGCCGCCCGCCGCCCGGGCAGCCGGCCGGAGGCATACAGCCCCGCCAGCAGGGCCGCCGAGCCAACCGCCAGCGCCCAAAAAACGCGGGTGTCGGCCTGCGAAAGGTCAACAAAGTGCCGGGCAAAGAGGCCAAAAAAGCTGCGGACCTCCCCGGCGGTTTTGCCGCCCAGCATCCCCGCGTACCCGGCCAGCGAGACCGCGTGCTTGCTGGCCCCGCCGCCCGCCTCCATGGCCGTTTGGGGAAAGATCATTGCCACATGCCGCGTCCAGAGCCAAAAGGCCGCAAAGGGCGCGGCCGCCGCCGCCCAAAAGGCGGGCAGGGCCCGCCGGCGGCCGGGCACAGCCGTTGCGCCCGGGGCCAAAGCCGCGGCGCTTGCCGCCGGATGCCGCCCGGCCGGGGCGGCGCTTGCCGCCCCCTCCCCCGCCGCACGGCCGGGCCTGAAAGCAAACCAGGCCAGCACCAAAAGGTTTGCCGCCGCAAAAAAGAGGCCGCTGTTTTTGATCACTGCCTCCAGCAGCAGGGCCGGCAGGGCCGCAAGGGCCGCCTTTTGGGGCTGGGCCGGGCCGTAATACGTGATCACCGCAAGGGCGCCCGCGGCCTGCACCGCCAAAAGGGTATCCACCCGCAGGTCCACCGGGGGGATGTTGCCCACCAGCAAAAACAGGATGGCCGCGGCCCCCAGCGCCGCCCCGGCCCCGCTGCGCCTTGGCACAAACACCAGCAGCGCAAAGGCCCCGGCCAGCAGCAGGAGGCCCTGGGCGTAGACCATCATCCCATCCGACACGCCCACCGCATCACAGAAATACTTGATCCATCCGGCGCTGCCGGGCGGGTAGGCGGTAAACTCGATGGCGGTGTTTTGGGCGTTGGGCAGCCGGCCAAACCGCAGCATGGTTTTTGCCATCACCGCCCAGTGGGACATATTGTCGTGCCCGGCGATCACCCCGCCCCGCATCAAAAAGAGCATCCAGCCCGCCGCAAGGCAGAACCCAAGGCTGCGCAGGCTTTTAAACGCGGCAAAGGCGGCACGGCGGCGCACGGCATAAAAGCCCAGCAGCCCCAGGCCCCCCAGCCAAAGCACCGCCTCGGCCGGCGCATAGATGTTGAGCAGGCCGGCCGCAAACTGCACCGCGCCCATGCCGGAAAAGGCCACAAAGGGGCAGAGCTCGAGGGCGATGCCCCAGCGCCGCGCAAGCAGCAGGCACCACCCGGCCGAGGAGAGAGCGAACAGCCCCAGCCGCACAAGGCTCATCATACCCCCTCACCCCCTTGCTGCGCGGCCGGCGGGGCATCCCTTTGGGCAGGCGGCCCCGCGGCCGGCGCAGGGGCCTGCGGATCGTTCAGGGTGAGCGGCCTCGCCCCGCCGCCAAACAGGGCGTTGGCAGAAAGCAGGATCAGCAGGTTGGGGTAGACCACCTTTTCCATGACGGCATAGGCCAAAAAGCCCAGCACGCAGGCCAGCAGGATCGTGTCCTGCCCGCCGCGCCCGGCCAGCCGCCAGCACAGCAGGGCGCCCCCCAGCACCAGCATGGCCACAAAAAATGGCCCGCAGAGGTAAAAATAGTAAATATAGCTGTTGTCCACCACATAAAACCATTCGGTGATAAAGGGCTGCCCAAACCAGTGCCATTCCACAAGAGGGTTGTTGAACATCGTGTTCCAGGCAAGCTGCACCCGGCCGCTGAGCAGGCTGTTCACCCGGCTGAAAAAGGGGCTGTCGGCCCGGTAAAGGATGGCCATTGCGTAACTCATCGCGCAGAGCAGCGGCGCGGCGGCGGCGCAGCCGGCGCGCACCCAGCGGCTCTGCAAAAGCCGGGGCAGCGCCCGGCCGGCCAGCGCCGCGGCCAGCACAATGAGGCAGAGCAGCTCGGCCGAGCGGCTGTTGGGCACAAGGTCGATGAACGCCACCACCCCCAGCACGACCAAAACATCCCACCAGCGCAGCTTTTTCCAGCGCAGGCAGAGCCAGAGCAGGGCCAGGTTTGCCGCGGCAATGCCGCAGCCGTTGTAGCTGCCATAGCCCAGTGCCATGCGCACCCGATCACGTCCGGTGTCAAAGGTGGTCTGCATATTGTCCTGCAGGCCCATCAGCGCGGTGCTTACCGTAAAGACAAAATCAAAGGCCTGGGCAGCCAGCATGCTGGCAAGGCCGGCAAAAAGCCGGATATCCTTTACCGCAAACACCAGCAGCAGCGCGTCGCTGACCGGCCCGTAGCCGGATACAAGCCCCCCATGCGCCCACAGCGCCGCCGCAAGCCCGCCCAGCACCAGCTGCCGGCCGGAGTACCGGGTAAGGCAAAAGGCCTTGCCCAAAATCAGCCCGGCCAGGGCCAGGCTGCGCAGGGTGGCAAAGGCGGTGGGGGTGCCGGCCGGGCCGTACCACTCCAGCAAAAGGCCGACCGGCCCGGCGCCCCACCAGAGCAGGACGATGCAGCAAAAGGCCGGGGTGGCCAGCCGCTCGCGCAGGGCCGAAAACCCGTTCCAGAGCAGCCAGTGCTCCTCTTGCCAAACCGCCTTTACGCGCGCCTTTGCGGGGCCCTGCTCCAGCGCAAAGCGCAAAACCAGCTGCACAAGGGCCAAAGCCGGCGCGATGAGGCAAAAAAGATGAAAGGTGTTTTGCATGGAACGCTCCTTTGTTGGGGATGGATGCGCGGCCAAAACGCCGCGCGCCAAAAAACCAAGCACAAAAACGGCGGGCCGGCCCGGCCGCGGCCCCTGCCTGCCGCAAAGGCCGGTCAGCTGTATTTTTGCAGGATGGCCTGCATGGCGTCGAACTGCTCCTCCATCTCGCTGACCAGCTTGAACTGGGTGCGGGCCCGCACTAAGTTGTGGGTGGGGTACTGGGTCTTGAAATAGACGTCCCCTTGTAAATAATCGGTCAAAAAGCGCATGCCGCACTCCAGGGTCATCAGCTTGGCGCCCCAGGCAAGGGTGTCCTTTTCGGCGGCGGTCAGCACGTCCCCCGCGGCCTCCAGATAGCCCTTGGTGTACAGCTCGAAGAGCTCGAGCGAAAAATGCACCTTTGCAAGGTCCTGCTCGTCCTCGGCTGCGGTGGTGGCCCCAAACCGGATCGAGTCGCCAAAATCGTTGGCGGCAAGGCCGGGCATGATGGTGTCCAGGTCGATGACGCAGATGCCCTCACCGGTGGCGGCGTCGAACAGGATATTGTTGAGCTTGGTGTCGTTATGGGTCACCCGCAGGGGCAAGAGCCCGGCGCGCAGCGGCTGCATCAGGCGGCCGCAGTCCTTTTGGCGGGCCTTTGCAAAGGCGATCTCGGCCTCGCAGGTGCGGGCGCGGTTTTTGACGTCCCGGCGCAGTGCGCGCTCAAAATCGGCGTAGCGGTGCTCGGTGTCGTGGAAATGCGGGATGGTCTCGTGCAGGGTGCCGGCCGGATAGTCCCCCAGCTGCTTTAGGAACCGGCCAAAGCTCTTGCCGGACTGGTAGAACTGCTCGGGCTTTGGGGTGGTCTGGTAGCAGACCGAATCCGGGATGTAGTTATAGCAGCGCCAGGGCAGGCCCTGGGCGTCCTCAAAATAATTTTCGCCCGCGCGGGTCTTGATATAGCTCAGGGTCTCCCGGTCCGGGTTGCCGCCGCTGGCCCGGATCGACCGGCGCAGGTACTCGGTGACCCCAAAGATATTCTCCATTACATGGGCCGGGTTTTTAAACACAAACTTGTTGACCCGCTGCAGCACATAGGCCAGCTCCTCCTCGCCGCTCTCGGCCGGCATGTACACGGCATAGGTCTCGTTGATGTGCCCCGCCCCAAAGGGCTTGACATAGCTGCACCGGTTGCCGAAACCAAAGGCGTACAAAGCGTCCTCCAGCTCCCGGCTGTCCACCCCGTCGATGCGGCGGCGGGTGGAAAAGATCACCTCGCCCGCCTCCACCTTGCGCTGGGGCTCGATCTGGCAGTTGGCCTTGATGACGCTGCCCAGGCCAATGTGCACGCCGTCGCCCACCGTGCTGTCGTGGTCGATGATGGCGCCGCTGTTTACAAGGCAGCCCATCCCCAGCCGCACATGGGTGTTGACCACCGCCCGCTGCATCACAAAGCAGCCCGGCCCCATGCTGGCCGAGGGGCTGACCACGGCGGAGGGGTGGATGATGTCCGGCACCGCAAAGCCGGCGGCCAGCAGGGCCTTGGTCCACTTGAGCCGCTGGCCGTTGTTGCCCAGCGCCGCCACCGCGCAGGGGTACTCGCCCAGAAAGCCGGGGTAGTCCACGCATTTGCCGATGACCCGGCTGTCCTTGGCGGCATCGTCCAAAAAGGCGATCTTGCCGTACAGGCCGGTAAGCTGGGCGGTCTCGTAGACCATCTGCCCAAAGCCGCCCGCGCCCAAGATCAACAGGTTGTCCATACTGCGCCCTCCTTTTCGCAGATCATATTACCCGCCCAATATGACAGGGCGGTGATGAGGGGGGATCCAGGATTCCATAAAAGCTTTTTAAAACTGCTCGACGTCCGCGTCCTCCACGGCGCGGCCCAGCTGCACCTCGATCAGTTCCATGGCGGTATCCGCCTGCAGGGTGTGCCGCGCGCCGGCCGGCAGCCGCAGCACCGCGCCGGGGCAAAGCGGCGTTTCGCGCCCCTCCACCGTGGCGCGCCCCCTGCCCGAGAGCACGGTCCACACCTCGTCCCGGTTTTGGTGGCAGTGGTAACTCATCTGCCCGCCGGCCCGCACCGCAAGGTGCACGGTCATCGAATGGCCGCGCGGGTCCTCCAGCAGCACCCGGAAGCTGCCCCAGGATTTTTCCTCAAACATCACCCGCTGGTGCAGCCCATCCACATAGGGCTTGATGTAGCTGGACTGGTGCTTGTCGCTGACCAAAACCCCATCCGGCCCGGCGGCCACGATCATGTTTTTGGCCCCCATCACCAGCAGCGGCTGCTCCAATTCGTTGACGGCGTGCACGTTTTCGCACCCGCCGCCCAGCACCACGTTGCCCAGGGCCGGCTGGCTCATCACCTCGGCCAGGGTGTTCCAGGTGCCCACATCCTTCCATTCGCCCTCAAACCGGATGCAGCTCACCGCCGTTTCCCGCTCGGCCACCGCGTAGTCAAAGCTTGTTTTGGGCAGTTCGGCGTACCGCCGGTACACCTCGCGGTAGGTTTTGACCGGCAGGTATCCCGCCAGCACCCCGAGCAGGTAGCCCAGCTTAAAGCCAAACACCCCGCAGTTCCAAAGCGCGCCCTGGGCGATATAGGCCGCCGCCTGCTCCTCGCTGGGCTTTTCGCGGAACCAGGCCACCGGCCGCAGGTCCCCGGCGGCGTCGGCCCCGGCTGCCCCCGCCGGGGCCGGGCCCGGCAAAAAGTAGCCGTACTTGGCGCTGGGGTAGGTGGGCGCGGCCCCCATGAGCACCAGCTTTGCCGTGCCCTGCCGCACCGCGGCCTCGAGCCGGGCCAGGGCGGCAAAGTAATCCGGCCCCACAAAGGGGTCGATGGGGCAGACGATGACCGGCTCGTCCTCGCCGAGGCCCTGCTCGCTGTACAGGTAGGCCGCGGCCAGCGCGATGGCGGGGAAGGTATCCCGCCGCTGCGGCTCGCAGCAGACCGACACCCCCGGCCCGCCCAGCTGGTTTAAGATGGCGCTTTTTTGGTTTTCGCCGGTGGCAATGGTCACCGAGGCGTCCGGGAAGGCCGCCCGCAGCTGGCGCAGCAGCCGCTGGGCCATCGACTCGTACTCCCCGGCCTCGTTTTGGAACAGCTTTAAAAACTGCTTGGAGCGCACATCGTTGGAGAGCGGCCAGAGCCGTTTGCCGCTGCCGCCGGACAAGAGGATCAGGTTCATAAGCGGTTATCTTTCCGCCCGCATGGGGCTTTTGAGGAAATCCTCGTAGGTAAGGCGGATGCCCTCCTCCAGCTCGGTGGTATAGTGCCAGCCAAGGCGCTCTAATTTGGAGACGTCCAGCAGCTTGCGGGGGGTGCCGTCCGGCTTTGTGGTGTCCCACTCGATGCGGCCGGTATAGCCCACCACCCGGGCCACCAGCTCGGTAAGCGCGCGGATGCTCAGCTCCTTGCCGGTACCAAGGTTGACCGTTTCGGCTCCGGAATAGGTGTTCATCAAATAAAGGCAGGCGTCGGCCAGGTCCTCCACGTACAAAAACTCCCGCAGCGGCGCGCCGGTGCCCCAGCAGGCAACGCTTTCGGCCCCGGCCAGCTTTGCCTCGTGGAACCGCCGGATCAGGGCGGGCAGGACATGGCTGTGGGTGGGGTGGTAGTTGTCGCCCGGGCCGTAGAGGTTGGTGGGCATCACGCTGATATAGTCGGCCCCATACTGGCGGCGCAGGTACTCGCAGTATTTGAGCCCGCTGATCTTGGCCAGGGCGTAGCCCTCGTTGGTCTCTTCCAGGCTGCCCGAAAGAAGGCAGCTTTCGGGCATGGGCTGGGGGGCAAGCCGCGGGTAGATGCAGGAGGAGCCCAAAAACAGCAGCTTTTTGCAGCCGTTCTGCCAGGCGGCGTGGATGGCGTTCATCTCCAGCATCATATTCTGGTACAAAAAATCCGCCGGGGCCTCGCTGTTGGCCACGATGCCGCCCACCTTGGCGGCGGCCAAAAAGACATACTCCGGCCGTTCGGCCGCAAAAAAGGCCTCGGTATCCGCCTGGCGGCGCAGGTCCAGCTCGGCGCTGGTGCGGGTAACAAGGTTTTGGTAGCCCGCCTTTTGCAGCGCCCGCAAGATCGCGCCGCCCACCATGCCCCGGTGGCCGGCCACATAGATTTTTGCCGTTTTTTCCATTGCCATCATTGGTTCCTCGTTTTTCTATGGATTGGTCGTGTGCCGGGATGTGAAAAGGCCCGGCGCTCTCAGGGCCTTGCCGCGCCCCGAGATAGGTCTCCCCCAGCGGGCGCAAACCTTTTTACTTTTGCGCCGCCTCGGCCTCGGCCAGGGCCCGGTCGTGCCGGGCCATGATCTGCACCAGCTGCGCAAAGCTGGTGCGGCGGGGGTCCCAGCCAAGCCGGGTGCGGGCCTTGGTGGGGTCGCCCCAGAGGTTGACCACGTCGGTAGGGCGGAAAAACGCCGGGCTTACCCGCACCAGCACCCGGCCGTCCGGGCCGACGCCCTCCTCGTCAAGGCCCTGGCCCCGCCAGTGCAGGGGGATGCCGTTTTCGGCAAAGGCGAGGGTGGTAAACTCCCGCACGCTGTGCTGCTCGCCGGTGGCGATCACATAGTCCTCCGGCGTATCCTGCTGGAGCATCAGCCACATGCACTCCACATAATCCTTGGCGTAGCCCCAGTCCCGCAGGCTGTCGAGGTTGCCGAGGTACAAGACGTCCTGCAGGCCGCAGGCGATCCGCCCCGCCGCTAAGGTGATCTTGCGGGTGACAAAGTTTTCGCCCCGGCGCTCGGATTCGTGGTTGAACAGGATGCCGTTGACCGCGTAGATGCCGTAGGCCTCGCGGTACTCCCGCACCATCCAAAAGCCGTACTGTTTGGCCACCGCGTAGGGGCTGTATGGGTGGAAGGGGGTGCCCTCGTTTTGGGGGCACTCCTCCACCCGGCCGTACAGCTCGCTGGTGGAGGCCTGGTAGACGCGGCACTGCCGCTCCAGCCCCAGCACATGCACCGCCTCCAAAAGCCGCAGCACCCCCAAAGCGTCCACGTCGCCCGCGTACTCGGGGGCGTCAAAGCTTACCTGCACATGGCTTTGGGCCGCTAAGTTGTAGATCTCGTCCGGCTGCACCGCCGCCACAATGCGGATGAGGCTGGCCGCGTCCGCCATGTCGCCGCCATGCAGGGTCACGGCGTTTTTTTGCAGCAGGTGGTCGATGCGCTGGGTGGTGTGCACCGAGGCCCGGCGCACCACCCCATGCACCTCGTAGCCCTTTTGGAGCAGAAATTCGGCCAGATAGCTGCCGTCCTGCCCGGTGATGCCGGTGATGAGTGCTTTTTTCATACGCTGTGGTTCCTTTCGGATCATAGAAGTTTCGGGCGGGCCTTTTACCCCCGCATCCGGCGCAGCATCCGCTTGTACCGCCCGCCCCAGGCCTTAAAGCGCGGCCAGAGCGAGCGGCCCCAGCCGTAAACCGCCGGGATCAGCTTATAGCGCCGCTTATGGGCCTCCAGCCCGGCTGCCGTGTGGCTTTTCCGGTAGGCTTCGCTTTTTGCCAGCAGCACCAGCGGGGTGGACGCGTTGAATTTTTCGATCGAAACCGTATCGTAGCTTTTGCCCGCCCAAAGCAGCATCTGGCGGCTGGGCGATGCGCCTAAAATGTTTTTGCCGCTGCGCAGGGTGGCCAGCCGGCGCAGCGCGTACCGGCCCGGATGCCGCGCCAGCACATAGCTGCCAAAGGTCTCGAACTCGCTGAAGGCCGAGCCGGCCAGCTGGCCCGGCGCAATGGCGAACAAGATCTTTTGCCAGAAGGCGCTGCCCTCCAGCGCCCCGTTCGCCTCGATCTCGCACAGCATCTCTTTGACCAGAGCGGCGTCAAAGATCATGTTTTCGGCAATAAAGCTCTCCGGGATCTGCTTTTGCAGCCCCAGCAGGGCGGCGAGGGTGTCAAAATAGGGGGGGTTGTATTCGTCCTTGATGGTAAACAGGTACTGCCCCGCCTCGTTCTGGTAGGGGATGGGCCGCAGCGGGATGGTGTCGGCGTCCCAGGTGATATACGCCTCGTCGGTGCACACGCGGGCATACGCCAGCTTGAGGAACTGCTGGAAATACCAGCCGGCCCGCTTGTCGGTGTAAATGCGGCGGTAGACAAGCTTCTTGACCGCCGCCAGGGTCAGCCCCGGGCAGAGGGTGTTTTCGTCCATAAAGGCCACCCGGCCGTCCTTTGGCAGCAGCGGCAGGATGTCCGGCGCGCTGAGCACCACCAACCGACGCAGCGGCAGGTTTTGCAGAACGAACTCCAGCCCCCGCTCAGCGGCCGGCCAGTCCCGCTTCAGGATGGGCATCACAACGTCGTAGGTTTTTTGAAGGGCCGGGCGCGTTTGCTCCTCGCTCACCGCCGCATCCACCCCCTCTTTACAAGGTTGCGCTCCACCTTGGCATAGCCCGGCCACCAAAAGCTGCGCTCGAGCCGGGCGGCCTGCCGGGCGGTCTGCTCGTATTTGCCGCTCCAGTGGTCCGGGCTGCGGCGGCGGCTCTTTTTGGGGCCCTGCAAAACGATCTGGCGGATGTAGTCGCCAAAGGGGTTGCCAAAAATATCCCGGCGGGCGGCCGCCTCGTCTATAAAAGCGGGCTGGCGCATCATCCAGAGCCAGCGGTCGGGGTTTTCCTCCACCGAGCGCACCTTCTGGGCCATGCCGTGCACGGTCAGAAACTCGTTGCAGTTGATAAAGGCGTCCGGGTTATAGATGCGGCCCACCGCCGGGTCGCCCCAGTAGATGGGCACGGTGGCGGCGGCAAAGGCGTCCAGGATCTTTTCGGTGCAGTAGCCGGTGGTTTGAGCGTTTTCAAACGCGAGGCTGAACCGGCAGGCCTGCTGGAAGGCAAGCTTATCCTCGATGGGCTGGCCGTCCGGCTGGTTGTTGCGGCTGCGCCCGCCGGACTCCACCCGCTTATAGCTGCCCAGTTCCTCAAACATCGCCTCCCGGATGGGGTTGGCCCCATAGTTGGACACCACAAAGTTGCAGAATTTTTCCTTGTTCAGGTATACCTCGTCCGGCAGGGTGTGCTTGATGAGGGCGAGTTTCGCCACCTCGTTCCAGTGCGGGAAGTTGTACCACTGGAAATGCAGGTACCGGTCCTCGTAGGTGATCCAGTCGCTGCCGATGGCATAGTCGTAGAGGTTAAAATCCGGGCGGATGTTTTCGCCCAGCAGCAAGATGCGGGTGCAGTCGTAATGGGTC
The DNA here is from genome assembly GCA_910579545.1 of uncultured Oscillospiraceae bacterium. GTDB lineage: Bacteria > Bacillota > Clostridia > Oscillospirales > Ruminococcaceae > UBA7177. Next base: position 47,985 of record CAJTVI010000007.1, read on the forward strand.
ACCTCCCGGCCAAAGCAGCTGCACAGCACATAGTCCGGGTCGTCGCAGAACACCACCTCGCCCAGGTCGGCCAGGCCCTTGCGCAAAAGCTCGGCAAAGCCCTCGCGCATATTCTCCTCGCGCAGAAAATCCACATACTTAAACTTGAACTGCTGCATAAAAGCGCTCCTTTTTGGGGGGCGGCAAGGGCCGTACAACAAGGCCGCCGGCCCCGCCGCCGTTTTGGCCCCTTCGGGCCGCTTACCGCCGCTTTGCCAAAAGCCCGCCCGCAATGCCCTTTGCCCGGCCCAGCACCCCCAAAAAGGCGGGGTCGCGGGCAAACAGGGCCAGCAAAACAAGGTTTGGCAGCACCGCGCAAACCGCGCACTGCAAGATAAAGTTTAAAAGCCCCGGCCCGGCAAACAGGGCGCACACCGCGTGGGTTGCCAGCACCACCGCCGCGGCCAGCGCCATCCGGCCGGCCATGCGGGCCACATACCCCTTCCAGGGCAGGCCGAACCCATCGTGAAAAACATAGTACCCCTGGGCAAAAAAGGTGGTAAAGACCTCCGAGACCACGGTGGAGAGGTAGACCCCCACCAGCCCCATGCGGCGGGCCAGCCAAAGGGTAAGGAATACGTTGAGCACCCCGCCCGCCAGCGCCAGATAGCAGCCCTGCCGCAAAAGGCCCATGGCGTTTTTAAAGGTGGTAAGGGTGTTGTTGACCGTGCCCATGTAAAACCGGAAGACCAAGCAGGCCACCACCGCGCCGCTCAAGGTAAGGTCGGCCCCGCCCTTATCCCGGAAAAACAGCTGGATAAAGGGGGTGAGCAGCTGGTACAGGCAGGCGGCCGAGACACAGCTGATCCAGAAATTGGCAAGGTCCAGCTGCTTAAAAACCTCCATCCGGCGGGCCTGCCCCTCCGAGTGGTTGAGATTGCCCACGCTGGGGGCGAGGGATACGGTGACCATGGCGATGACCATGACCACATAGTTGATGATCATGGTATAGTTTTCGGTGCTGCCCACCAGGGCGGTGCCCAGCGCGGCGCTGACCACGATGGTATCCACCGCCGAGAGCAGCTTGAAGGAGAGGTTGTTGATAAAAAGCGCGCGCACGTCCCGGAACATGGTGGCCAGTATCTCGCGGGGCATGGGGTCGGCGGTTTTGGCCCGGATATAAGGATACAGCGTATCGGCCTTGTGCGCAATACAGATGTTTTTGAGGATGCCCACCCCCAGCTCGGCCGCGAGGGCCAGCTCAAAGGCGCCCGGCCGGCTGTGGAAGAGCACCACCACCCCGCACTTGGCAAGGCTGGCCAGGATGGAAAAGGCGCTGCCCAGGTTGTTGACGTGGTAGGCCTTTTGGTCGGCCGAGAGGATGCTGGATTTGTAGGCAAAAAACCAGTAGGAGGCCACCGAGTTTGCCAAAAACAGCCCATACACCAGGTAGAGGTTGACCGGGGGCGCCCCCTCGAACTTGACCAGCCGCGGCAGCACCGGCACAAGGGCGGCCCCCAGCGCCAGCACCGCCCAGCCGATGACGCGGTAGCACCTTTTGTAAAAGTGCATGTAGGTGCGCACGGTGCGCTCGTCCCGCTCGGCCAGGGGCTTATACAGGTAGACCGTGATGGCGCTGCCCACCCCCAGCTCGGCCAGCGAGAGGAAGGTGAGCACATGGCTGAACAGCCCATTGACCCCCACGAACTCCCGCCCGAGGTAGGCGACATAGACCCAGCGGGACAAAAACCCAATGAGGATCGAAACGATCTTTTGCCCCACGCCGGACGCCATGGTCAGCAGGGAGTTTTTGGTACGGGAATTTTCCAAAGCAGCGCCTTTCATTTGGGTTGTTTTTTGGGGGGGCAGACATGGATGCGGTCCACGATCCAGCGCATGCCGGGGTGCCAATAGATCGCTTCCAGCAGGCCCCGGGCCGTTTGGCCCGGCCCCGCGCGGCCGCCGTTTTCCGGCTTTTAAGAAAAGTTCGGCCTTTCAGCAGTCGCCCCAGAGCCGGCGGTAGAGCCGGGTGCCCCCGGTAAGCCCCGCCAGCTTTACGCAGAGCCCAAAGCGCCGGGGCAGGTAGCTTTCCAGTTCATAAAGAAGGTCCCGGTCCTCCTGGGGCACCTCCTTTAACACGCCGCAGCGCCCGGCCAGCAGCATCCGCTGGAAGCCGCAGAGCGCCGCGCAGCGCAAAAGGAAGGCCCGGCGGGTCTCGTCCCCCTCAAAGAGGGCGGCGTCGGCCGCCAGCGCCCGCGTGACCTGGGCCAGGCTGTCCAGCCGCTTTTGCCGCCGGCCGGGGCTGAGCATGGTGCTCTCGTGGCCGGCGGCGGCGGTGTCGCGGTAATGGTAGAGCGGCTCCTCGCAGACCACCGCCGCCCGGGCGCGGGCCAGCGCGCGGGGGCACCACTCGCTGTCCTCATGGTAGATGCCCTCGTGCAGCCAAAGCCCCTGTTCGGTAAAAAGGGCGCGGCGGGGCGCGTACCGGCAGAGTGCGGCCGAAAAGGGGATCTCGCGCACCGCGCGGGCAAGGTACCCCTCGATGCCGCCGGCAAACTGCGCCTGGGTAAAGGGGGCGATCAGCCCGCCGTTTGCCTCGGAATAGAGGTTGTACAGCAAGAGGTCGGCCTGGGGCGGGGCGGCGCGCAGGGCGACGTCGATGGTCCTCAGCGCGCCGGGGGCGAGGGTGTCGTCGCTGTCCACAAACACCAGCCACTCCCCCGCCGCGGCCCGGATGGCGGCGTTGCGGGCGGCCGCCTGGCCGGCGTTTGGCTGGTGGAACACCCGCACAAAGGGGCACCGGGCGGCGTATCCGTCGCAGAGGGCGGGGGTCTCGTCGGCCGAGCCGTCGTCTATCAGCAGCACCTCATAGCCGAGGGCTTCGGCGTCCGGCAAAACGCTCTGCATGCATTCGGGCAGGTAGGCGGCCACGTTGTAGGCCGGGATGATGATGCTGACCAGCGGCGGCATGGCGCGCCCCCCTTTCCTGGCGGCGGTCCAAAGCCTGCCTTGAACCGCCGCTTCCTCGTTTTGCCGCCTGGCGGCGGTTTACCCCTCGCGGGTGTCCACCGGCGGGCGGCCGATGGATTCGTACCGCAGCCTTGCCCCGCTTTTTTGTACCTCTTCGGGCGAAAAGCAGTTGCGGCCGTCCAGCACTAAGGGCAGGGCCATCTGCTCCTCAAAGGTTTTGGGGTCGAGGGCGCGCACCTCGGGCCACTCGGTAAAGATCAGGCAGAGCCCGGCCCCGGCCAGCGCGTTTTGGATGGTGTCGCAGTAGGTGATGCTGCCGGCGGCCCCGGCCGTGCCCGGCAGGCCGGCCAGCCGGCGGGCAAAGTTCTGAGCGGCCACAGGGTCCCAGGCGCGTAAGGCTGCCCCCTCGGCCAGAAGCTGGGGCACGCAGAGCAGGCTGGGGGCCTCGCGCAGATCGTCGGTGCCGGGCTTAAAGGCAAGGCCCAGCACCGCCACCGTGACCCCGGCAAGGCTTTTGTAGTGGGCGTGCGCCTTTTGCAGCAGCCGGCGCTTTTGCCCCTCGTTGACCGCGATGGTGGCGGCCACCGTTTTGAGGGTGACCCCCTTGATGGTGGCAAAGCTGTCCAGCGCCTTGGTGTCCTTGGGGAAGCAGCTGCCCCCATAGCCGATGCCGGCCCGCAGAAAATGCCGGCCGATGCGCTGGTCGTACCCCATGCCGGTGGCCACGTCGTCCACGCTGGCCCCCACCATCTCGCAGAGGTTGGCGATCTCGTTGATATAGCTGATCTTGAGGGCCAGAAAATCGTTGGAGGCGTACTTGATCATCTCGGCGCTGCGGCGGCTGGTAAACAGCCGGGGAGCGTCAAAATCGGCGTAGACCTCCTCCAGCACCCGGCGGGGCCGCTCGGCCTCGGTGCCGATCACGATCCGGCTGGCGTGCAGGGTATCCCGCACGGCGGTGCCCTGAGACAAAAACTCGGGGTTGGAGGCCACGTCCAGCCGCACCGGATGGGCCAGGTGCTCCTTGAGGTAGCGCTCCACCTCGTCGTTGGTGCCGATGGGCACGGTGGATTTGACCACCACCACGCAGTCCCGCCGCACGGCCGCGGCGATCTCGCGCACCACCGCGAACACATAGTCGAGGTTGGCCGAGCCGTCCTCCCGCTCGGGGGTGCCCACCCCGATAAAGATCACCTCGGCGTTTTGGTAGGCGGCCGCGCCGTCGGTGGTAAACCGCAGCCGGCCGGCCCCGATGCCCTCTTTGAGCAGCTCCTCCAGCCCCGGCTCGTAGATGGGGCTCTGGCCGGCACAAAGCCGCGCCACCTTGGCCGCGTCCACGTCCACGCAGGTCACCGAATGCCCATGATGGGCAAGGCAGACCCCGGTTACAAGGCCAACATACCCGGTGCCGGCAACTGCGATCTCTTTCATAAGTCAAACCCTTTCTTTCGCGGCGGTTCCATCGGTGGATCGAATTTGGTTTGGATCCTTTGTTTTCCCATCTCACTGCCGCTTTTGCGCGGCCTGCGCGTAAACCTTCAGCATCTTTTGGGCGATGCTGTCCCACAAAAAGTCCCGTTCCACCGCCGCGTGGGCCGCCGCGCCGATGCGCACCTGCTCGTCGGGATGTGCGGCCAGCCAGCTGATGCGCGCGGCGTACTCCGCGGCCGAAAAACCCTGCTGCACAAGGCCGGTGGCCCCGTCCTCCATCAAAACGTCCGAGCCGCCGTTGAGGCTGGTCAGGGCGGGCAGGCCAAAATACATCGCTTCCAGCAGCACCATGCCAAAGATCTCGTACCGGGTGGGCAGCAAAAGCAGGTTGGCGTGGTCATAAAGGGCGTGCACCTCGGCCTGGGGCACCCGCTCGCGGTAGTCTACCCGGTCCCACACGCCCAGCTGTTTTGCACAGGCAAAGCAGGCGTCCCGGTAGGCGGGCTCCCCCCTGCCCACCAGCACCAGCCGGATGCCGGGCAGGGTTTTGGCGGCCTCGGCCAGCACCTCAAACAAAAAGCGGATGCTGCGCCGCTCCTCCAGCACCCCGATGTACAAGAGTTCAAACCCCGGCCGGGCGGCCGCCGCCGGGCGGGCGGCGGGGTCATAGGGGGCGGCAAGGGTGTCCTTGTCCAGCCCCACCCCCACCGGCAGCACCTGGCAAAAGCCCTTTTGCCGCAAAAAGGCTTCGGCCATCCGGCTTTTGGCAAAGCAGGGCACCCCGGCGTTCTTTTTGGGGCGGTTGAACACCGTATCAAACACCCGGCATTTGAGGTTATACCCTTTTGTAAAATCGCTCTGGTAGGGCCCGTGGTACACCGTGACCAGCTTGCCCTTTGGCGGGCGGCGGTAGAGCATCCAGCTGGTAAGCTGGTCGTACTCGGCCACCTGCAAAACGTCGTACCCGGCAATCAGTTCCTTGAGCTGGGCGGGCTTAAAAATGCCGTTTTTAAAAAAATTATGCCCCGGCCGCCAGTGGATGATCACCGTCCGGCCATCCTCGCAGCCCGGCACCGCCACCGCCTGGTCGCGCGCGGGCTGGCTGCCGCTGTAGTAGAGGATGCCGCAGCTGTGCCCGGCGCGCACAAAGGCGCGGGCCAGGCCGATCTCCTGCGAATTGTAGGCGGCCGGGTCCATCACGCTGGGAAAGGTGCGCAGCAAGAGGATCTTCATGCAAAAAGGCTCCTTTCGGGAGTGTCCAAAACCGGGGAGGCGTCCGCCGGCCGGGTGCGTGTGAGCAGTCTCTCAAGGCAACAGGACCCCTGCCCTGAAAGCCTTTCGAAACTCTCCCCCGCGCCCGGCTCGGGGCCAACAAAACCCTTACTGTGGACGCCCCTCTCCTTTCAGCGCCGCAAAAGCCGCTTTTTGAGGGCCAGGTACCGCTCACGGCCCAAAACCCTTGCCGCAAGCCCGATGCACCGAAACCGCAGCCTGCGGTACCAGGGCGACCAGGTGGCCGCAAAATGGTGGAAGGAGCGGGTGTTGGCGGTGGGCAAAAACATCTGGGTCTCGTGCTCAAAGGGGCTGAAATACTCGGCGGGATAAAGGGTAAAGCCGGCCACCTGCTGCATCTGGTTGCCGCCGGTAAAGCCGTGGCGGCGCAGCGCCTCGGTGGTGTAGGCCACGATGGTTTTTTTGTTGAGGCTGCCGTCTGGGTTTACAAAATGCAAAGCGGCGTAATCCCTTAAAATTTCGCCGATCAGGGCGCTGCCCGGCGGGCTTGCTATGATCGAGCCGGGGTTGACCGTATCCGGCAGCTCAAAGCCCATCAGGCTGGGGGTGGCCTCGAGCAGGTCGTCCAGCGGTTTGAACAGCTCCACATCGGTGCACAGGCAGACCCCGCCCAGATGGTAAAGGATCCAAAACCGCGCGTAATCCGACACAAAGGCGTACTTTTTTGCGGCATAGGCCTCGGCGGTGTAGGGGATGGAGTTTACGTCAAAGTCGTCCTCGGTCCACACCCTGATCTGCCAGGAGGGCATCTGCGCCCGCCAGGTATCCATGCAGCGCCGGATCAGGGGGCTTTTTTCGCCCCGGCCAAACCAGCAGCAGTGGATGACCTTGGGCAGGCCGGCGGCGTTGGTTGGCGTTTGCTGTTCCGGCATGGGCGGACCCCCCTTTTTGTTGTTTTTTGGCCGCGCGGGCGTTTTGTCAGCCAAGGCCCGCGGCGCGGCGGTAGAGGGCCGCGGTGGCGCGGGCGGTCTCGTTCCAGGAATAGTGCTGCCGGATGTATTCGGCCTGCGGGGGCCCGGCGGGGGGCGGGTTTTCAAGCGCCGCCTGCAGGGCCGTGCGCAGGGCCTCAATATCCCCCTTGGCAAAGCGGGCCCCAAACCGGCCCAGCAGCTGGGTGTTCTCCGGGATGTCGCTCACAAGGCAGGGAACGCCGCAGCGCATTGCCTCCAGCAGGCTGATGGGCATGCCCTCGATGTCGCTGGGCAGCACATAGAGGGCGGCGTTCTGCAAAAGCTCGGCCTTGAGCTGCCCCGCCGCAAAGCCGGCCAGGATCACCCGGCTGTCCTCAGCGGCCAGCCGCTGGATCATGGGCCAGTAGTCGCCGGAGTGGCTGTCCCCCCCGGCCACCACCAGCTTTTTATCGGTCTCGAGGCCCTTGTAGGCCTCAAGGAGGTAGTGCAGGCCCTTTTCGGGCACGATGCGGGCCAAAAACAGGAGGTAATCCCCGCCCGCAAGGCCCCACTGCTGCCGGATGAGGGCGGGCGGCGCAGGGGGCTGCGGCTCGACCCCGTTGGGCAGAAAGGTGGTGCTGCGGCCGTAGGTTTGGGCAAAGTATTCCCGCACCCCCTCGCTGAGCACGATGACCTCGTCGGCATACCGGGCGATCACCTTTTCGCCCAGCTTGAGGTACCAGCTGCCAAAGCCGCCCCACTTGGCGCGCTGCCAGTCCAGCCCGTGGACGGTGGCAGCCGTGTGCCGGCCAAGCAGGTGCGCCAGCGCCAGCATCACGCTGGGGCCGAGGGCGTGGTAGTGGATGACGTCGTAGCCGCCGGACAGGAAAATGGCGTGCAGGGTGGCCAAAAAGGAGTAGATGACCGCGTCCAGGCTCTTTTTGTTGATGGTGGGCACCGTGACGATGCGGGCCCCCGCGTACTGTTTGGGGCGGGGCATACCCCTGGCGGCCCGGTTGTAGAGGGTGACCGCGTAGCCCGCCGCCGAGAGCCGGCCGGCCAGCTCCTCCACCACCACCTCGACCCCGCCCTCCCGGCCGGGCACCCGCTTGTGGCCGATCATGGCGATTTTTAAGGGGCGCGGCGCGGGGGTGTTTGGCCGCACCGCCGGGTTTTGGCCGGCGGCGCTCATTCGGGGCTGCCCTGTTCGGGCTGCTGCGGCGCGGGGGCGTTTTGGGCTGCGGGGTCCGCAGAACCGCCTTTTGGGCCGGGGGCGTTTTGGGCCGCGGGGTCCGCAGAACCGCCTTTTGGGCCGGGGGCGTTTTGCGGCGGCTGGATAAAGGCGTTTTCGGCAAGGCTGTACCGGCCGCCCTTGAAAAATTTATGCTTGAGCACCCACCAGCCCGGCACCCAGATATACTTGTGCATGGCCGGGGAAACGCTGCCGATCATCCAGCAGTTGCGGGGACAATTGCGGGCCTGTTCACGCACCTTCTGGGCCTGCTCGCTGTTCCAGAGCTCCTCCCAGCTCTGCTCCTTCAGGTTGCCCATCACCGCCTTTTGGGCCATGCCGTTGCAGGGGATCACATCGCAGAAGGGGTCGATGAAAAAGGCGTTTTTGGACATATCGCAGGGCAAAAGCCGCTGGTTGCCGTAGATATAGTTGATCAGCCCATGGTTAAAGTAGGCCCTGAACCACTTTTTGGGGCTGCTGCTTTTGAGCAGTTCGTTGATCAGGGCCTCAAAATTCTGGGCCACATGGTATTTGTCCTCGATCTTGTTGTCGGTTTTGCGAAAGTAAAAGCTGTTGTGCAGGGTGGCGGTGGCAAACTCCATGCCCATCTCGTCGCTCAAACGGTAGAGGGGCACCAGGTCCTCACAGTTCATGTCCTGCACGGTCATGCCAAAGCCGACGTCCGGATGGCCCATCTCCACTAAGGTTTTAAGGGTGCTGTACCCCCGCTGCCAGCCGTCCGGGATGCGGCGGATGGCGTCGTTGGTGGCCTGCATCCCCTCGATGCTGATGCGGATGCCGAGCTTGGGAAACCGCTTGCAGAGCTCGATGATGCGGTCGGTAAAATAGCCATTGGTGGAGATGACGATGCGGTCGCTTTTTTTATAAAGCTCCTCCACGATCTCGGCAAGGTCTTTGCGGATGAACGGCTCGCCGCCCGTGATGTTGGTAAAGGCCATCTCGGGCAGCTTGCGGATCACCTCCAAGCTGATCTCCTCCTCCGGGCGGGAGGGGTCGCGCCAGCAGTCGCACATATTGCAGCGGGCGTTGCAGCGGTAGGTGACGATCACCGTGCCGTATAAGCTGCGTTTGGGCATTTATGCCGCCCCTTTCCTAATATTTGGATTTTTATCCCTTTTGCCCCAAAAACCATGCTCCCCTTTGTCAAGCGATGCTTGGCCTGGGGCCGGCCCCGCGCCGGTTTTGGCCAGGGGCCGGGTGCCGCTATCCGGCCCTTTTTTGGGCGATGGCCTCCTCGTAAATGCCGGTGAGCGCCCTCAGATGGGCCGCGGCCGAAAAGCGCTCTTTGGCAAACCGCACGCACCCCTCGCAGAGGGCGGCGTACTCGGTTTGGGGCAGGGCCAGCAGCTTTTGCATCGCGCCGGCCAGCGCCGCCGCGTCCTTTGGCGGGAACAAAAAGCCGGTCTCGCCCTCGCGCACCAGCTCGGGGATGCCGCCGATCCTGCTGCCAAGCACCGGCTTGCCGCAGCTCAGGGCCTCCATCACCGAGTAGGGGCCGTTTTCGTACCACTCGCTGGGCAGCACCACCCCCCGGCAGCCGTGCAGTTCCCCGGCAAGGGCCTGCCCGCGCAGAAAGCCGAGGAATTTTGCCCGCTCGCCCAGGCCCAGTTCGGCCGCCAGGGCTTCGAGGCCGGCCCGCTCGGGGCCGTCCCCCGCGATGCGCAGCTGCGCGCCGGGGCAGGCCGCCAGCGCCCGCAAAAGGGTGGAGACCCCCTTTTCGGGGGTGAGCCGGCCCAGGTAGAGCAGCGCATCGCCCTGCGGCCTTGCCCACTCGTATACCGTATCCGCCGGCAGAAAGTTGGGCAGGTGCAGGACGGGCGACCGGGTAAACCGGCAGCGCTGCAAAAGGGTCTGGTAAAAGGCCGAGGGGCAGAGGTAGCGGTCGATCTTGTTATAGCTGCCCCGCAGCCGGTAGAGCCGGGCCTCGGCGGCGGCCAGCAGGCTCTTGGCCGCCGAGCCCTTGACGCACCTGTGCCGCACGCAGGGGGCAAAATGCCCGCCCAGGCACTCCTCGCAGACCCCATCCGGCGAAAGGCAGGTGTAGTTGGGGCAGACGCAGATCAGGTCATGCTGGGTAAACACCACCGGCACCCCCCGCTTTTGGCAGGGCTCCAAAATCGAGAGGGTGATCTGCCGGTGCACAAGGTTCAGGTGCACGATGTCCGGCTGTTCCTTTTGCAAAAGGGCGTCGAACCTGTCCCGCGCCTCGGCGCTGTACAGCAGCTTTGCCGCGCTCCTGAGCTTTTGCAGCGCCCCGGCCGGGCCGTTGTACTCCACGTTGGAGACAAAATACCCGGCCTCGCCGCACGCTTCGTTGCGGGCATCCTGCATGGCGAAAAAAAGCACCCGGTGCCCGGCCGAGCGCAAAAGCTCGGCCAGGGCAAAGTAGTAGGTCTCGCTGCCGCCCTTGCGGTAGTGGAACTTGTTGACCAATAAAACGGTCATGCCGCGCTCCTTTCGCAGTAAAGGCTGGGGCGTTTTGCGGGGCGGGGGCAGTCTGGCGCCGGCGGGCCACAGAAATGTCGGCGGGCCACAGAAATGTCGGCGGGCCACAGGAATGCCGGCGGGCCGCAGAAATGCCGGCAGGCCGCAGGAATGCCGGCGGGCCGCAGAAATGCCGGCGGGGCCTGCGCCTGTCCTGTTTAATATGCCCCGTCCCCCCGGATCACCGCCCCCACCGTTTTAAACAGGATCGAGAGGTCGGTAAGGGGGCCCTGCTCCTCGATGTACTTGAGGTCGAGGGTCATCCATTCGTCAAAGCTGAGGTTCGAGCGGCCGCTCACCTGCCAGTAGCAGGTAAGCCCCGGCCGCACGGCCAGCCGGCCCCACTCCCAGTCGTTGTACTGCTCCACCTCCCGGGGCAGGGGCGGGCGGGGACCCACCACGCTCATGTCCCCCTTGAGGATGTTGAAGAGCTGGGGCAGTTCGTCGATGCTGGTGCGGCGCAAAAACCGCCCCGCCGGGGTGATGCGGGGGTCGTGGGCCATCTTGAAGGCGGGGCCGTCCGCCTCGTTGAACTGGGCCAGCTCGGCCAGCCGGGCCTCGGCGTCCTTGTACATCGAGCGGAACTTGTACATATCGAATTCCCGGCCGCCCAGCCCGCAGCGCCGCTGCTTAAAGATGACCGGCCCCGGGCTGGACAGCTTGACCGCCACCGCAGCCCCCAGCATGACCGGCGAGAGCAGCACCAGCGCCAGCGCCGAGGCCACAAGGTCAAAGCAGCGCTTGGCCGCCGCCCAAGCGGGGCCGCGGCCGGGGGCCCGGCGCACGTTGAGCAGCTTGAGGCCGGCGATGTTTTCCACCGTAGGGGCGGCGGGGATAAAATCGTTGTAGGTGGGGATGATGGAAATTTTGGCCCCGTACCGCCCGGCGGCGGACACCAGCCCCCCGATCAGCCCCGCGTCCTGCGCGGGCAGGGCCACCACCACCTCTTCGACCTTTTCGGTTTGCAAAATGCCGCGAAACGCCTTTACCGGGCCGCGCCAGCGGCCAAGGCTCTCGTCCGGCAGGGGCTGGTCGGCCAGGTAGCCAAGGTAAACATAGCCAAGCCACGGGCGGGCCGTGATCTCGGCATAATAGCGCTGGGCCAGCGCGCCGCTGCCCACCAGCAGCACCGAGCGGGTGTTGCGCCCGCGCGAGCGCACATACCGCAAGAGCGCCCGCAGCACCACCCGCTTGCCCAGCAGCCCGGCCATGGAAAACAGGTAGAAAAAGGCCAGCTGGGTGCGGGCAAAATCGCCCCATTTGAGCAGGTAGAGCCCGGTGCCGAGCGCCAGCACCCCCACCCCGTTGGCGCAAAACAGGGTAACGGCCTCCCGCCAGAAGCTGCGGAAGCGGTAGCTGCCGTACAGCCGCAGGGCCGCAAACACCAGCACCATCGCGGTAGCATATCCCAGGGCGGTTTCTCCGTAGTGGTACCGCCCGCCCCAGAGCATCAGCTGCCCCACCCCGCCCAGCACGGTCTGGCGCAGGTAGATGGAGAGCAGATACGAAACGGCGAGCACCAGCCAGTCCAGCACAAGGTTGACGGCGTTAAAGAGCTTTTGGTGCTTGCTGGTAAGGTTCACATCGCCATCCCCTTCCTGTACCGGCATGGGCGCACTCTCTCAGTATTCCCTTATTATACAAAAAAACGCCCCCTTTTGCAATGCAAACGCCGCAAAAGGGGGCAAAAAGGGCAGGCAGGCGCCTGAATATGTCCGTCCCTCTGTCTCAGGCAAAAGAACCGGCCCTGTGTCCGATGTGTCCGTGTGTCCGCCAAAGAACCGTCCCTGGGTCTGCCGGATGACAAAAAAGGGGGCCATGTTTCCATGACCCCCAAGGTTGGGCTTTGGCAGGCGTCCCTTTTCCCCTGCATCTCTCGGGTTTCCCCTGTCATACCATCGGCGTGTGGTCGGGACGAAATCTACCACCTCAAAGCCCAGCCTTATCCTATGCTTATTATAGCAAGGTTATTCCAGTTTGTAAAGAATATTCTTGTTCCGAAGCAATCTGTGATACTCCTTTTCCCGGATACACCATGCTGATATGATAGAGTTTTTGAACCCATTGGAATCTGTTGAAGTGTGCAGCCGCAATACTGTTTGTATCCGCAGATCCCCATCCTCAATGCACTTCAGAAGCAAGCAGGTATTGAGGGCGTTCTCCAAAATGTAATCCGGGTTGGCAATGATTTCCGACAAATAAGGCCGGATTCGCTCAAAATGTCCAGGATGGCGTTCTTCAATGTGCTGAATACGCTCGTTTGTAATCACAACTTCATCTGTGGTGATGTCCTGTGTGACGCATCGATAAATACTGACGTCTATTTTCCCGATAAGCTGCACGTCGCTTTCACCGCCCGGCCTATTGTCTGGATTTATTATACCAGATTCCGACATCTTTGCAACCCGCGCCGCATACGCCGCTCTTTTCTGCGCGTTGATTCGCTCCCGGCTCTTGGCGTACTGCGCCCGGCGCAGGGCATTGATGTTGCCGCCCGCAGCATTGTACTGCGCAAGGTACTTGTCGGGGTCGCAGCCGTCCACGCCGCTTTTGCCGTCAAACCGCATGCAGACAGAGGGCAGTTCTTTTGTCTCAAAAAGAGGAACCGTCCCCCTGTCTCGAAGAGGCAAGAGCAAATTGGAGCAGAAGCGGGCTTTACGCGGTTATGTGCGTCCCTTTGTCTCCTTTGCGTTTTCTACTTTGGGTTCATGCTAACCGTCACCTTGTCTTTCCCGCCGCATATCCACAGAACACAATTAGATTTCCTTCTGGATATTCTCCATCCCATCCGCATGGAATAAATCCCTGCGCATATACCGATAGTATGTTTTCGAACAATTCTGAAGTAAAATAATCTCTATAACTTAAAACCAAAAGAGTATTAATTATATCAGTTCGAATGGATCGATATGCGGATTCAGGAATCTTAAACTGCAGCAATTTTTTAAGAACTACCGGTTCAATCTTTGGCAGAATTTCATTTCTTGCTTCTGTTGCTAATACATTCCAATTTTTATTATATGCTTCCGGTGAGTTTTTCGACAAATACTCTGTTACATCTCCTCGTGCCAAATAGCGTGTGGACTCCCACCTTTTTAATGCGTCTTGGTTAATTATTCCTTTTATATCGGACGTGGCTACGCAATTGATTGTCGGTTTGGCAAAACATTCATTGCATTTGTGAAACCAATCACAATATAAGAAAGTATTAACGGCTTCTTGGCAAAGAATCATCTTATCCTCCTGTTTTATTTCAGATATAAAAGACAGAGGGACGGTTACTCGGTAAAGAGCCGTCACTGTTGTCCTTTAGTACTGAAAGGGCTGTTTGCTGAAAGGGCTGTTTGTCAAGATGTGTGTCCCTTTATCTCACTTTGTCTCAGAAGCTTCTCTCGTTTCCTTGAGATTACCATCCTCATCCCAAGGGCTTATTTCTCGGATTTCCTTTTCGGATAATTCTTCTCGGACAAATGTTATGGGGAAAGATTCCTCTGGGAACAAACAATTAGTATCATACTCGCTTTCAGGCAAACATAACGTGAATTCGTCTTCTTTATATATTACTTTAGCTGACCATAGTATATTGATATGCGCCTCTTCCGTACTAACATCTTTGTTGGCAACTGCTTCGAAGTTATGTATGCTTGCCCTCGATCCAGCCCAACACACAAGCCCAAGCTCCTGAACGCCTGCTTCTGTTTGCATTTGACCATATAGAACTGCTTTTGGACTATGATCTACAATAAACCAAATACTCAACTCCTCACAAATCCACTTTGTATTGGGGAAATTAAAAGGATTCTTAGAAGCGGTAGGGTCACAAGCTGACAACATAAGACACATACACAGAGTAATAAAATAATAGATTTTATTACTCCGAAACAATGTAGCCATAAATGAAGTCTCCATTTCCAATTAAATCATAGAGCGTGTAGTCTTTACCTTTGTTATAATACTGATTAAAGACAGAGGGACGGTTCTTTTTCTCAAGCAGGGGAACCGTTCCCTTGTCTCTCAGACCTTTGTCCCCTCAGAGAAACCGTCCCCGTGTTTCTCGTGTCCCTCCCGTGTCCCTCGTCCATCGCTCTCAGAGCATCGGGTAAGAATAGAAAAACCAATGTTCATCAATTCGTTGCTCATAATCCTTAGGCCATGCGTAGGTGTCTACTTCCCGATATTCAATACCAGCATAAGTTGATCGGCTCTCATAGAGATAGAACCGGATAGATACGCTTCCGTCCATCCGCGTTCCTGCTGTGACACTGAACGGATTGTTAGACAGCATATCATCTGAACGAATATCTTTTAATGCAGAAATAAGGACTTCATTCTCGCGCAATTGTCTGTCAATATCAATCATTCCATTTTCTTCAAAAGATGCATGGAAATTGTAATGTTGCAAAAGATATAGATTTATGATCTCGACAATTGACTTAAAAGACTCTTCATGATCATTTAATAATTTTTCACAATCAGAACAGCTCAATTGCTGTGGGTATAATAACACTTTACAGAAGGCTACCCCGCATATTATCAGCGTAAAGAATAACAACGCCAATATTGATTTTCTACTCACGAGTTTTTTCCTTTCAGCGCAATCGAATCACAGCCGATGGATCTGTCCGTCAGTTATGTGCGTCCCTTTGTCTGAGACGAAATCTCCGTCCCCGTATCTCTCGATGCTCTCCGCGTTCTTGAAAACCATTGCTTCCCATCCTTAATCCACTTCTTTCTCCAAACAATTATTTGCTTTTCTTTATCGGGAAAATCATCACATCCAAATTGGAATCCGCAACAGGGACAAATCTCGTCTGAGCCAACACCATTTTCATCATATGGTTCATCAAACAATTCATCAAACTGACATATTGGACAAATATGTTTCATTAATATTCTCCTCTTAATGTACAATAACACCAGCTTGTGAGACAGAGGGAGGCAAAGGGACGGTTTTTTGTCTCAGACAGAGGAACCGTCACCTTGTCTTGCGGCATGTCCTTGCGCTACCCGTCCCTGCTGTCTATATACTCAAACCCTGTCATTTGAATAAAAAGTTCATGAAAGCGACTTTTGGAGATGAACTGTGCTGAACCGAACGATGATGGATCAGACTCATTGGGAAAATATTCGTAATAGTAAATTCCGCCTTCTTCTGGAAGTGGTCCATCAAATATATCCGGATTGATCTCGCTGATATCGCTAAAATTAATTGTATAAATTCCGGATGACATTCTCAGCTTAAATGGATCGTCAAAAATATACCGATAGTATTCCTCTGTGCAGTATATACCCGTACCTCCCTCTTGCGTAGTATATCAAATTCTGTGTTTTGCCGAGAAACAGAAACGATGTTGAATCGCTTGTATCCCAGTACACACATTCCGCTGAATTATTACGGAACACAAATATTCCAACGATACATTTCATGTCTTCTTTGTATGTATTTTGTTCGCTTTGCCAAATTAATTCATCACTCCCATCTCCATTCACATCACACAATATCCATTCAATGTCATTTTGACTTAGAGCAATAGAATAGACTTTTTCGGCTTCCCCCTTATCTACTCTTACTTCTGATGATAAACAAGAAAAATCGCCGTTTTCTAATTGCTGAATCAAAATCTTATTGTTTTGCTCATCTTTCTCTCCATGGAAAATACAGAAGAAAACAAAAGTAAGAAATATAATTAGGATAGCCATGCCCAATACAAGCTTGTATTGACCGATTTTATGCTCTTGCAACTTATGAACACCTTGTCTTTCTGTCCGACCCGCCGTCCTTGTCAATATGGATATACTGGATACAGGCTATTATCGTCCTCATGTTCGCTATCCCAAACGAGTATTTTTGCTATTCTAAGCTGAAAAGCATCAATTGTATCCGCCACCCAATTGGATATAAATGGCAATCGTAGAATCTCATCCTGCAGTCGAAAAATTGGAATATCTTTCACAATTTCCGGGAGAAAAGCGTATTTCTCAAATCGCATAATCTTATTGGTATTCGTTTTTTTGAATGGAATTGCTTTCGCTTTTTCCCAGTTTGTCGCATTCAAAACAGTTGTTACGTTGACAGCATAAAAATCTCCTTCCTTGCAAATCAATGGTAGAAATTCAGCATGACCTTTCAAAATTGGTTCCAAAACATTTACAGCCCGCTTGCTAAGAACAGGTAATCCTCCCACTTGCACTGCAAAAGGCGAATCACCTAACATTTTACATTCATCTTCCTTTGAACGGATGCGTTCGACTTTAATTGGCTTCCATTCGTTGATGAGAGATCGGCCATTAAAGGACCTGATTTCATCAAAACTGTAAACATTCTCAATACCCAGTAATGATGCATAATTATTTGATACGCATCTGAGTTTCCATATTTTCATGTTCTCTCCTTAGAGATAGGAGACAGAAGGCCGGTTCTTTTGTCTCAGACAGAGGAACCGGCCTTCTGTCTTATAGCTTTAATTGCTCCTTTGGCGTGAATACGAACTACGCTAACCTCATCGTGCGTTGCTATATATTCTAATTTTTCTAAATATGGCCGCACAAACTCGGGCTCTCGTTTTCCCAATACCCGAAACATCTCTGGTGCTTCTATTCGGACTCTTTCGTTTTCATCGTTAAGAAGCTCTGCGAATATTGTCAAACAATCTTTATATACCGTTGGTGTATTTGTCGCAATGTTTTCAGAAGCCCATATAAAGCTCAACCGTACATTAGGGCTTTTATCTTCTGCCAAGGTAAATAGTTCCTCAAAACAAGGGGCAACAAGCTTGTAATCTGCTCTGCCAATTCGTCCTAAAGCATTAGCGGTACGCTCTCTTAATAAGTCATTTTCCGAAACGATAAAAGAGGCAATTTCTTTTGTATATGGTGCGACTTCCTGCGGATATATCAATCCCATCTCTCCAAGCAGCCACATTGCTTTAGCCGTTATTTTGGGAGATTGATTTTTAAGTAAAGAAGCTACATAGGAGATATTTTGTTTCCAAATAGTTTTATCTTTTGTCAGTTGACCAAGTTCACGATATAATCTTTCATCCACCAGCGTTGTCGTCACCTTTCCTTATTATCTCGTTTTTGAGACAGAGGAATCATCCCCTTGCCTCCCAGACGCCCCGCGCCGGGTGGCCCTGCGCCGCGCTGGCGGCCGTGGTATCGGGCGCGGCGCGCCCCGCCCGCCTTACTCCGGCTGCCGGCCCTCGCGTTTTTCCTCCCGCAGGGTGTAAAGGGCCGGCACCACCGCTAAGGTGAGCACGGTGGAGCCCAGGAGGCCAAACAGCAGCACGCTGGCCATGGGGGCGGTCATGGCGTCGCCGCCGGCCACCAGCGGCACAAGGCCGATGCAGGTGGTGATGCTGGAGAGCATGATGGGCCGAAAGCGCTGGCGCACCGCCGCGCGGCAGGCCTGCCGGATGCCGGCCCCGGCCGCCCGCTCGGCGTCGATGACCTCGATGAGCAGGATGCCGTTGTTGACCACGATGCCAAACAGGCTTACCAGCCCCAATAGGGCCATGACCTGGATATCCATGCGGAAGAGCCAGAGCCCAAAGCAGCAGCCGATGAGGCTTAAGGGGATACTGGTGAGCACGTTGAGCGGCTTTGCGAAATCCCGGAACTGGAAGAGCAGGATGAGATAGATCACCAGCACGGCCACCAGCGCCGCCACCCCCAGGTTTTGGATGAGGGCCAGCATGTTGGCGGTCTCGCCCCGGCCGGTCACGGTCATGTCGCCAAGGTCGATCTGGTCCAGCAGTTCGGCCTTGAGCTGGCTTTCGAGCCGGGCGGCGGCGTAGCCCGGCAGCACCCCGGCCAGCACGTTGACCGACCGCCGGCCGTTGTAGTGGTTGATCTGGGGCACGGTGGGCTGTAAGGCCACCTCGGCCACCTGGCCCAGCAGCACCCTTGTGCCGGCCTGGCTGGCCGAGATGGGCAGGGCCAGCAGGTCGTCGAGGCTCTGCACATTGGTCCGCACCACAATGTCCATCTCGCTGCCGCCCACCGTGTAGCTGCTGGCGGCGGCCCCCATCAGGCTGGTGTTGATCTGCTTGGCCACGTCGTACTTGAGCAGCCCGTAGCCCGAAAGCCGCTCGCTGTCCAGCAGCACCCGGTATTGGTACTGGGGCACCACGGCGGTGTCCCGCACATTGTCGGCGCCGGGCATGGCGGCCAGCGCCTGGCGCATCTGCTGGGCCAGGGCGTTGATCTGGTTGGTGTCCGACCCGGTGACCGTGAGGGTGATGGTGGCGTCGGTGGGCATGGAATACTCAAGGCATTTTACCTCGATCTCCGCCCCCGGCACCACCGCGTCCAGGGCGGCCTGCAGCTGGCGCATGGCGGTTTCGGGCTCGTCGTATTTAGCGTATTCCTCCTCGTTGAGCTCCAGCATGATCTGGGCGTGGTTGGCCGCCGGCTGCAGGGTGGGCACCGTGAGGAAAAAGCTGGGCAGCCCCTGCCCCACGCAGGCGGTGGTGTGGGCCACGAGGGGATGGGCCTTGAGCGCCGCTTCGATCTCGCTGACCAGCCGGTCGGTGGCGGCAAGGCTGAGGGTCTCGCCTTTGACGTTGACATACATCACCGGCTTTGCCGCGTAGGGGAAGAACTGCAGCCCCAGCCCCAGCGCCAGCGCCACCGCCACCCCTAAGGTGGAAAAGGCCAGCGCCAGGGTGCGGCGGGGGGCGCGCATGGCAAGCTCGGAGATGCGCACAAACAGCCGGCGCAGCGCACTTTGCCGCTCGGCCCGGGCCTGTTTTTCGGGTTTGAAAAAGCTGTAGGCCAGCACCGGGATGCCCAGCATGGCCACAAAATAGCTGGCGGTGAGGGCCGCGATGACCACGGTGGGGATGGTGCCGGCCACCTTGCCCACCGTGCCGGGCACAAAGTAGATGACGCTGAAGGTGACCACGGTGGTGAGGGTGCTGGTGAGCACCGGCACCGCGGTGACCCGTACCGCCCCGACAATGGCCGCCGTGCGCTCGATGCCGGCATTGAGGTTTTGCTGGATGGCCTCGCTGATAACGATGGCGTTGTCCACCAAAATGCCAAGGCTTACGATGAGGGCGGCGATGGAAACGAACTGGAACTCCAGCCCCAGCGCCCACATGACGATAAAGGTGATGAGGATGCTCATGGGCAGCGCCACGCTGATGACGAGCGCGTTGCGCAGCTGCACCCCAACCAGCACCACCACCATGATGAGCAGTACGCTCTCGAGCAGGTTGACGATAAAGCCGTTGATGTTGTTCTCGATGGCCTCGGGGGCGTACATCACCTCGTGGAAGGCGAGGCCGGCGGGCATTCCGGTCCGCAGCTCATCCAGCGTTTTGCGCAGGCTGCGCCCCACGTTGACCGCGTTGCGCCCCTCCTCGATGCGGCCCACCAGCAGCACCGCGTCCTGGCCGTCCTGTAAATAATAATAATCGTCCGCCCGCTCGATAAAGACGCTGGCAAGGTCCCTGAGCTTTACAAAGGAGAGGCTGTCCTCGGCGCCACCGACGACGAGGTTTTCAATGTCGGCCAGGCTCTCGAAGAGGGCCGGGGTGGACACCGTGACGCTGCCGCCGGCATAGCCGATGCTGCCCGAGGGGATGTTGAGGTTCTGGGCC
This sequence comes from uncultured Oscillospiraceae bacterium, assembly GCA_910579545.1. Taxonomy (GTDB): domain Bacteria; phylum Bacillota; class Clostridia; order Oscillospirales; family Ruminococcaceae; genus UBA7177. Next base: position 67,892 of record CAJTVI010000007.1, read on the forward strand.
TGCACAAGGCCCAGGATGTTCTCGATGGAAACGCCGTAGAGCCGCAGCTGCTCGATGTCCGCCTCCACCACCACCTGCCGCTCCTGCCGGCCGGCCACCGTGACCGAGGCGACCCCCTCCACCTGCTCGAGCCGGGCCTTGACCGAATCGGCATAGGCCTCGAGGTCCTGCGGGGTGTACCCTTGCCCCGAAAGGCTGATGATAAAGGCATTGTCCGACACAAGGTCGGTGCGCACGGTGCTGGCCATGCAGGTGGCGGGCAGGCTGGGCTGCACATCCTCCACCGTCTGGCGCAGCTTGGTCTCGACCTCGTCGATGTACACATCGTCCTTGTACATCACGGTGATCACGCTGGCCGACTCCATGCTCATGCTGGCGGTGTACTGCACCCGGTCCAGCCCGGCCAGGGCGTCCTCTAACTTGTTGGTGACGAACTGCTCCACATCCTCGGGCGAGGCGCCGGGGTAAACGGTGGTGATGACCGCCGCGGCCACCACCGCGCTGGGGTTTTCCTGCTTGGGGATTTTATAATAGGCCAGCAGCCCGGCCAGGGCGATGAGCAGCATCAAAAATACCACGATGCGCCGGTTTTTTAAGAGAACGGTCAAAAAACGCTCCATGCTTTTTCAGCCCTCCCCGCCGGGGGCCGCCGGCACGGCCGGTTCACCGCCGGGGGCCGCCGGCACGGCATCCCCGCCGCCCAGCACCTCCACCGGGCTGCCGCTGCGCACCATCTTCATCCCCTCGCTGATCACCAGCCCGCCCTCGTGCAGGCCGGTGACCAGCACCATGTCGTTGGAGAGCTCGGCGATCTGCACGTTGCGGCGCACGGCACGGCCCTCCTCCACCAGATAGACATAGTCCTCCCCGTCGTTGAGGATGACCGAGAGGGGCAGCCAGACCCCGGTGCGCTGGCCCAGCTGCAGCTCCACCGTGGCCATGCTGCCGAGATAGACGGTGCCGGAATCCGCCCCGATCGAGACGTCCACCGGGTAGGTGCGGGTGGCCTCGTCCGGCAGAACGGAGATCGAGGCGATGCAGCCGGCATAGCCCTGGCCGTCGAGGGTGACGGCGGCGGGCATGCCGGGGGCCAGCTCCCGCACGTCGCTTTGGGACACGCCGAACCGCACCACCGTATCCCGGCTGCCCAGCACCAGCACCGGGGCCAGGGGGGTGGCAAGGCTGCCCTCGCTGGCCACCACCGTGACCACATACCCATCCGCCGCGGCGCGCAGCCTGCAGTCCTCAACGGCCTCGAGGGCGGCCTCGTAGTTGCGCTGGGCGCTGTCATAGTTGGCCTGGGCCTGGTCCAGGGCGGTGTCGGCGGCCTCCAGCCGCTCCTTCTGGGCCTTTGCCTCGGCCGAGCCCTCCCCCTGGGCGGCCAGCGCGTCATAGGCGGCCTGGGCCGCGGTCCGCTCGCTCTGGGCGGCCGAAAGCTCGGCCTGGGCCTCGGCAAGGCCGAGGTTTGCCTGGGCGGCAACAAGGTCGGTACGGGCGGTGGAAAGGGCAATGCGGGCGGCGTCCAGTTTGTTCTTTGCCGCGGCCAGATCGCTGCCGGCCGGCGGAGTCTCAAGCGCGGCTTGCTCTTCCTCCAGTTTTTTCTGCGCTTCATCGGCCTTTTTCTGCAAATCCGCGTCCCCCGGCGCAGCATCCAGTTCGGCCCTTGCCGCGTCCAGCGCCTGTTGGGCATCGGTCACCCTGGCCTGCTGGGCCGCGCAGGCCGCGTCATACGCCTGCTGCTTCTCGTCAAACTCTTTTTGCGCCTTGTCCACCGCCGCCTGCTGGGCCGCCAGCGCCGCGTTGATGGAATCAAGGTTTTGCTGCGCCGCCGCCTCCCGCGTTTTGGCGGTTTGCAGCCGGCCGCGGGCGGCGTTCAGTTCCCCCTCTGAGGCGCCGCCCCGGGCGTATTCATAGTCCTCCAGCGCCCGGTCGTGGCTGCGCTGGGCGCTCTCAAGGCTGCGGGCGGCGGTGTCGCGCAGCTGCTCGTAGTTTTCGGCCTGGCGCACCGCGTCCGAGTCGTCCAGTTCGGCCAGCAGCTGCCCGGCCGTGACCGCATCCCCCTCGGCCACATGGATCGTTTTGACCTCGCCCACCGTGCCGGCGGCAACCTGCACCAGTTCGGCCGGCTGCACAAGGCCGGTGTAGCGCAGGGCCACATCCCCCGCCGTGGGCGACACCTCGATGACCCGCACGGTGTAGGCCCGCTCGGCGGGCTGGCTGGACGCGGCCCCGCC
>CAJTVI010000008.1 GCA_910579545.1 uncultured Oscillospiraceae bacterium
GCCCCCCTCGCGGGGCGGGCGGCCGCCGCGGGGCCCGCGGCCGGAAGGCCGGCGGTCCCGCTCACGCTCGGGCCGGTCCGGCTTTGCGGCGGCGCTGGTACAGTAGACCACCACCCGCCGGTCGGCCCCTTCGCCCTTGGACTCGCTGCGCACGTTCTCCATCTGGCTGATGGTGCTGTGGATGATCCGCCGCTCGTAGGGGTTCATCGGCTCCATGGCAAAGCTGCGCCCGGTTTTGGCCACCCGCGCGCCGATGCGGCGGGCCAGCGCCTCCAGGTCCTGCTCCCGCTTGGAGCGGTAGCCGGCCACATCCAGCCCCAGCTTGATATACTCGCCCTCCTGCCGGTTGGCCACCAGGCTGGCCAGATAGCTCAGGGCCTCCATCGTTTCGCCCCGCCGGCCGATCAGTGCGCCGACGTTTTCGCCCTCTACCTTGAGGATCACCGCCTCGCCCTGCTGCACCGGCAGGATGCTGGTGCCCGGCACCCCCATGGCTTCAAACACGGTGCCAAGATACGCCGCAGCCGCCGCGACCTTGGGGTTTTCGGCCAGCTGCCCGCCGGCCTGGGCAGGCGTTTCGGGCGCGTTTGGCGTTTGGGCGGCAGGGGCCGGCGCTTCCTTTACAGGCGCGGGGGCCGGCTTTTGCGGTTCGGCCTTTTGGGCCGCGGGCACGGGCGCTTGGGCCGGGGCACTGGGGGCGGGGGCCGGCTCGGGCTCGGGCAGCACCAGCCGTACCTTGGCGGGGATCGACTTGAACAGCTTTTTGACCGGGAGCTCCTCGACCTCTACCGAGACATCCTCCCGCGCAAAGCCCATAGCCTCGGCCTTTTCGTAGGCCGCCTGGGTGGCTTCCTCCACCGTTTTTGCGGTAACAAACAGTTCCTGCATGGCTTTATTCCTCCTTGGGATCCTCCCCCAAAGCGCGGGCGGCCGCCGCCGCGGAATCCTCGGCCTTCTGCGCCTTGCGGGAGGTTTTTTTGCCTTTGGCGGGGGGCTGCAGGGCAGCCCGCTCCTCGTCGGTCAAGGGGGTGGTGCGCTCGTCCTTGTACTTTTCGGCGTCCTCACGGCGGGCCAGCTCCAGCCGGTACTTGGCCAGCTCGGCGTCGTTCATCTGCTTGGTAACGATCTTGCCGCTCTCGTCCTTGACCCGAACCTCTTTTTTCTTTTTCTTGGCCTCTTTTTTAGCCTTGATCTCCTCGGCCAGCTGCTTTTTGTATTCCTCGGGGTCGTAGATCTTTTTGAGCAGCGCGCTCTGCACGAACATCAGAAGGTTCGAGACAGTGTAGTAGAGCGAGAAGGCCACCGGCACCTGGAAGCAGAAGAAGACGAACATCAGGCTCATCATCCAGGGCATGAACTTCATGCTGCCCTGCAGCTCCTGGCCGGACATCTTCATGGTGATGATATTGAGCAGCACCATGGTGATCAGGCTGAGCACCGGGAAGATCAGAAGGGTAATGCCCTCGGCGCTGAACTCGAACCGGGGCATGGCGCAGAGGTCGATGCCCAAAAAGTCGGTCTCAAAGCCCTGGATGGCCGCAATGTCGGCGCCCGAGAGCACGCCGGCAAACTTTTGGGCCGCCTCGCTCTCGCTCAGGGCCTTGACCGCCTGGGTCAGGCTGCTCTGGCTGGTGTAGTTGGCCGCGTTGAGGCCCAACAGCTCCACCGCCGCCGTGATGGCGTCCTTGGACAGGCGCAGCACATGCTGCAGCGGCCGGTAGACCGCGTCGATGACCCCGAACAGCACAAAGAAGTTGAGGAACATGGGCAGGCATCCGGCCGTGGGGCTGAAGCCGTACTCCTGCTGGAGGGCTACCATCTCCTCCTGCTGCTTTTCGCGGTCGTTGGCGTATTTTTTTTGGATCTCCTGGATCATGGGCTGGTAGGCCGCCATGCGTGCGGTGCTCTTTTGCTGCTTAAGCTGCAGCGGGAAGGAGACCACCCGCACTAAGATGGTAAAGAGGATGATGGTCCAGCCGTAGCTGGGCACCAGATCATAGATCCAGTGCATCACATAGCCTAAGGGGCCGCCGAGAATGTAGAAAAAGCTCATTTTTCAAGTCCATTCCGCCCCGCGCGGAGCGCGGCGGGGCAATCAATATTTTTATTGCGCTGCAATAAAGCATGGTTTTTGGGGCCGGGCTATGCCTGCGCCCGCCGCGGGCGGGGTTCCGCCGCCCCTTTTGCGGCGGGCAGCGCCCGACCTGCCCCCGCGCCGGGGATTTTTTAGCCGGGGGCTTTTTACTTTTTCCCCTTTTTGCCTTTGCCAAAAAACGCCCGCCGGCTGAGCTTTTGGTCCGGGCTGACCCAGCGGCCCTTGGGGGGCACGGGGTCGTACCCGCCAGGAAAGAGGGGATTGCAGCGCAGGATGCGCGCCGCCGCCAAAAGGCCGCCTTTAAACGCGCCGTGCAGCCGCAAAGCCTCGAGCGCGTACTCGCTGCAGGTGGGCAAAAACCGGCAGTTGTGCCCCAGCAGGGGGGAGACAAACCGCCGGTACCCCCGGATGGGCAGGGCCAGCAGGGCCGCCAGCGGGCTCACGGCCGGGGCCCCCCGGCCCGGGCGCCTTGGCCGGCCGGGGCCTTTTGTGCCTTGGCCGGCCGGCCCGCGGTTTTTTGGGGCGCGGGCGGGATGCGCGCGCCGTTTGGCCCAAAGCCGGCCTGGGCCAGCAGCAGGGCGGCGGTTTTGGCCAGGTGGGTGCTTTTGCAGCGCGCGGTCTGCCCGCGGGCCACAAAGATAAAATCGTACCCGCCCACATCATAGGGCAGGGTGGCAAAGGCGGCCTCCCGCATGACCCGGCGGGCCCGGTTGCGCTGCACCGCGCCCCCCACCTTTTTGGTGGCGGTAAGCCCTACCCGGGTATGCCCCAGACGGTTTTTGAGCACGTATAAAACCAGCTGCGGGTGCACATAGGAGCGGCCGCGCGCATAAACCCTTGCAAATTCCCGGTTGCGGGTGATGGCCCGGTACCGCACAAAAAGCGCCCCCTCTGCTTTTTTCCACCGCCGTTGGCGGCTTTGTTTTGCCGCGGGACGCCCCGCTATGCAAAAAGGCCACCAAGGCCAAGGCTGGTACCCGAGCGGGCGGGCCAAAAAGCTTGGCGGCTGCCATTTCCCGGCAGGCGCGGCTTCAAAACCCGTCCGTAATGCACCGGCCCGCCCAAAGCGGCCTTTTTTTGAGATGGATCGCTGCCGCGCCGCAGGCTTTAAGCGGCGCGGCGGATGGGGTTTGTTACGCGGCCAGCTTTGCGCGGCCCTTGGCCCGGCGGGCGCGGACGACCTTGCGGCCGTTCTTGGTGCTCATGCGCTTTAAAAAGCCGTGCACGCCGCTGCGCTGGCGCTTTTTGGGCTGGAATGTCCGTTTCATACTGTTGTTCCTCCTGTTTTTTGAATCGTCGCCACGCCGCGAAAGCGGGGTGCCCCCCGCCGCCTGCGGGCGGCGCGGATAAGCGTTTTGCGGCGGCTTTTGCAAAAGGGCGCGCGGCGGTATGCCGCATTTTTGGCGCACTTTCCAGTAAAGCCTACCCTACAACCTAAGAGTATACCCTACTAAGGTTTGCCGTGTCAACACCCGCCGGGGCTTATTTTGTAAAAAAATCTTTGCGGGGCCCCGCTTTTTCCCCGCCCGGTTTGCCCCGCCGCCGGCCGGGCCATCCTTACCGGGGAGGGGGCCGGGATGGGGGAGCGGCCCCCCAAGGCCTGCGGGGGTCCCTGCCCCCGGCCCCCTTTTTGGGGCCCTGGCCCGCCGCCGGCCCCGGCGCCCCAAAACGCCCTGAAACGGGCGCCCCTATATAAAATAAATACATTGTAAAATGGGGGGCTGAGTGGTATAATTTTAGAGTTAGCGGATCAAAAACAATTTTTGGGAGCGAATGGTTCATGGATTCTTTCAACGACGTACTGAATGCCGCAAAGGATTACTGCAGGCAGCGCCTGGTGGACGCCACCTACAATTTGTACATCGACGGCCTGGAGCCGGTAAGCTTTGAGGGCAGCGGCGAAGCGGTGCTGAGCGTGCGCAACGACTTTATCTGCAAGATCGTAAACGACCGGTACCTGCCGCTTTTGTGCGAGGCGTTCAAGGCGGTGCTGGGCTTTGATGTGTCGGTGCAGCTGGTGGTGCCCGCCGCGCCCGCTGCCCAGCCGACCGGGCAGCAGGAGCCCCCCGCTTTGCCAAACGGCCGGTATGATTTGACCTTTGAAAACTTTATCAAGGGTTCTTCCAACCAGTTTGCCTATGCGGCCGCCCAGGCGGTGGCGGCCAACCCCAGCGGGGCCTACAACCCGCTGTTTATCTACGGCAGCAGCGGGCTGGGCAAGACCCACCTTTTGAGCGCCATCCAGTTTGAGATCCACAAGACCCGGCCGGAGTTCAACATCGTGTATGTGGACTGCGAAAAATTTACCAACGAGATCATCACCGCCATCCGGGGGGGCACCACCGAGGCCTTCCGCCAGAAGTACCGGGCGGCGGACGTTTTGCTGGTGGACGATATCCAGTTTATCGCGGGCAAGGAGAGCACCCAGGAGGAGTTTTTCCACACCTTCAACACCCTGCACGCCGCCGGCAAACAGATCGTGCTGGCCTCCGACCGGCCGGCCAAGGAGATCAAGAGCCTGGAGGAGCGGGTGCGCAGCCGGTTTGAGTGGGGCCTGACCGCCGATATCCAGCCGCCGGATTTTGAGACAAGGGTGGCGATCATCCGGCGCAAGGCAGAGCTTCTGGGCCTGGACATCCCGGACGATGTGGCCGAGTTTATTGCCAACCACCTCAAAAACAACATCCGGCAGCTGGAGGGGGCGGTAAAAAAACTCAACGCCTACTACATGCTGGAGGGGATCGCGCCGGTGATCGGGGTGGCGCAAAACGCCATCCGGGACATTTTGAGCGAGACCCAGCCGGTGCCGGTGACCATTGAAAAGATTGTAAACGAGGTGGCCCGCACCTACAACGTTTCGGCGGCGGATATCCGGGGCTCCAAGCGGCATTCCAACGTCTCGGCCGCCCGGCGCACCGCCATCTACATCGTGCGGGAGATCACCGGCATGTCGATGGAGGATATCGGCAAGGAGTTTGGCGGGCGGGACCATTCCACCATCGTGTACGCCATGCGGGTGATCGAGCGGGACCTGAAAAAGGACAGCCACCTGCAGGAGATGGTATCGGATATCATCAAAAACACCACCGGCAGCTGAACCCGGGCGCGGGCACAACCCCAAAAAGGCCGGCCGAAAGGCGCGGAAATAAGCGCGGGGCGGGGCGGGTTTTTGCACACAGTTTTTAACAGGGTTTATCCCTTTTCCACAGGGCCTGTTGAAAAAACCCGGCCCCGCGCACCTTCCACCAATTTTGCACCGGTCATTCCACAGCCCGATCCGCCCCCAAAACCGGCGGGCAAGGCCGGACCCGGCCCTTTTTGCACCGATTCAACACCCCCTACTGCTGCTACGGCTTTATAGTGTGGTCATAACCTCCAAACACAGCCCACAGGCGGGAGCCCATAAACCGCAGGGGGCGTTTTTCCAAGAAAGGAAGATAAGATCATGGACATCCTTTGCGACAAATCCCTTTTATCCAGCGCCATCGACGGGGTTTCCCGGGCGGTGACCCTGCGCTCCTCCATCCCGGTTTTGGAGGGCATCCTCCTGAAGGCCGAGGGCTTCCAGCTGACCCTGACCGGGTACGACCTGGAGATGGCCATTACCACCACCATCGAGGCCAATGTGCGCCAGCCCGGCGAGGTGGTGCTGAACGCCCGGCTGCTGGGGGATATGGTGCGCCGGATGCCGTCCGGCGAGGTGAGCATCACGGTGGGCAGCGCCGGCAGCGCCACCGTAAAGGGCGGCGTGGCCGAATACGACATCGCGGCCATGGCGGCGGGGGATTTCCCCACCCTGCCCAACCCCGGGGCGGACCACACCCTCTCGATCCAGGCCGGGGTGCTGCGGGAGATGATCGACAAGACCCTGTACGCCGTGAGCCAGGACGACAAGAAGCCCGCCCACACCGGCGAACTGTTTGAGATCGAGCCGGACCGGCTGACCATTGTGGCGCTGGACGGCTACCGTCTTGCGGTGGTGGAGCGGCCGGTCAAGGCCGAAAAGGAGATCCGCATCATTGTTCCGGCCAAGACAATGGCCGAGGTAAACAAGCTGGTGGGCGAGGGGGACGAGGAGATCTCGATCAGCGCCAACCGGCGGTTCGTGGTGTTCGCGGCCCGGGGCTACACCATCCTGAGCCGGCTGATCGAGGGGGACTTTTTGGCCTGGCGCGGGGTGATCCCGGAGGGTCACAAGACCCGTGCGGTGCTGGATACCCGGGATTTTATCGAAACGATCGAGCGGGCCTCGCTGATCATTACCGAGCGGCTGAAAAACCCGCTGCGCATCACCTTTGGAAACAAAAAGGTCACGGTGCGCTGCCAGACCACCCTGGGAAAGGTGGTGGACGAGTTTGAGGCGGGCATCGAGGGGGACGCGGTGGAGATCGGGTTTAACAACCGCTACCTGCTGGACGCGCTGCGCAATGCCCGCGCCGACAAGATCGCCTTAGAGCTGAACGGCCCCCTGAGCCCGGTGAAGGTGCTGCCCGCCGAGGGGGACGGCTTTACCTACCTGGTGCTGCCGGTGCGCTTTAAAAACGACTGAGGAGGCCCCGGATGCAGGCAGAGCAGATCGTGATCCACACCGAGTTTATCCGGCTGGACGCCCTTTTGAAGTTTGCGGGCTGGGCCGAGACCGGCGGCGAGGCAAAGCTGCTGGTGCAGAGCGGCGCGGTGACCGTGAACGGCGAGGTGTGCACCCAACGGGGCAGAAAGCTGCGCGCGGGGGACACCGCCGGCATGGAGGGCCGTTTTGTAACGGTGCGGGCCGGGGCGTGATCATCTATGAATTGGAAGCGGAAAATTTCCGCAATATCCCATCCGCCCGGATGGAGCCCTCGCCGGGGCTCAACGTCCTGTGCGGCAACAACGGACAGGGCAAGACGAACCTTTTGGAGGCGGTCTGGCTGCTGACCGGGGGCAAGAGCTTTAGGGGCGCGCGGGACGCCGACCTTATCCGGCGGGGGGAGCCCTTTTCGGTGCTCAAGGCCCGCACGGGGGACAGTGAGCGGCAAAAGGAACTGCGCCTGACCATCGGTTCGACCGAAAGCGAGCGCCCGGGCCGGTATATCAAGGTCAACGGGGCCGACCGGGGCCGGGCCGGCGCGGCGGCGGGGGAGTTTACCGCGGTGGTGTTCGCCCCCGAGCACCTGGGCCTTGCCAAGGGCAGCCCGGCCGGCCGGCGGCGGTTTTTGGACGCGGCACTCTGCCAGCTCTACCCGGGGTATCTGGGCGCTCTGCGGCGGTACACCCGGCTGGTCACCCAAAAAAACGCCCTGCTCAAGGCCTGGCAGAAAACCCCGGGCGCGGCCGGTATGCTGGAAGTGTTTGACGAACAGCTGGCTGGCTGCGGCGCGCTGGTGACCCGGCGGCGGGCCGAATACCTTGCCGCCCTGGCCCCCCTGGCCGAGCAGAACTATGCCGAGATCAGCCGGGGCAGCGAGGAGATGCAGCTCAGCTACCGGCCCTCTTTTGACCCGCTCTCGGGCGAGGAGGGGCTGCGGCAGGCCATTCTGGCGGTGCATGCGGCCGAGCTGCGGGCGGGCTGCTGTTTGGCGGGGCCGCACCGGGAGGATTTTGCCATCCAGATCGCGGGGCAGGACGCCCGCGCCTTTGCGAGCCAGGGCCAGCAGCGCAGCGCGGTGCTGAGCCTCAAGCTGGCCGAGGCCGCCTGTGCCGCCGCCATTACCGGCGAGCACCCGGTGCTTTTGCTGGACGACGTGCTGAGCGAACTGGACGCCACCCGGCAGGAGTACCTGCTGACCCATGTGGAGGGGCGCCAGGCCTTTGTGACCGCCTGCGACCCGGCGGCCTTCCTGCATACCGACGGCCGGGTCTACACGGTGCGGGCCGGCGGGGTGAGCCTGCGGCAGCAGTAGCAAAAACGCCGGGAACAGCAAGAACAAAAAGCGCCCGGGCGCCGGGTTTGAGGCATTTGAGGCATTTGAGAAAAAGGACGGCAGGAGAAAAAGGGGGCCAGGGGCATGTACCTGCATCTTGGGCAGGATTATCTGGTAAAAACAAGGGATATCCTTGGCATCTTTGACATTGACACGGCCTCGGTGGCAAAGAACACCCGGCTGTTTTTAAGGCGGGCCGAGGAGGAGGGGGCGGTGGTGCCCTTGAGCGGGGAGCTGCCCAAGAGCTTTATCCTGACCGATTTTCCCACCCCTACCGTGTACATCAGCCCCATCAGCACCGCGACCCTGAAAAAGCGGTGCGGGAAGGCGGCGGTGCGGTAACGGCCCGGCTTTTAGAAAAAAAGACAGCATCCGGCGGCAAAAAAAGCAAGGCCGCCGCAAGAGGATACAGGAGGATACGGAATGGACGACAGGCAGGAATTTACCCCGGCGAACGCCGAGCGGGTGGAGCACGAGTACGACGGCAGCCAGATCCAGGTGCTCAAGGGCCTGGAGGCGGTGCGCAAGCGGCCGGGCATGTATATTGGCAGCACCGGCCCGAGCGGGCTGCATCATCTGGTGTATGAGATCGTGGACAATGCCATCGACGAGGCGCTGGCCGGCTACTGCACCCACATCGAGGTGACCATCCAGGAGGGCAACATCATCCAGGTGAGCGACAACGGCCGCGGCATCCCGGTGGACATCCAGCCCGAGATGGGCATCCCGGCCGTGACGGTGGCCTACACCATCCTGCACGCGGGCGGCAAGTTCGGCGGCGAAAACAGCGGCTACAAGGTGGCCGGGGGCCTGCATGGTGTGGGCGCCTCGGTGGTAAACGCCCTCAGCGAGTGGCTGGAGGTGCGGGTGCGCCGGGACGGCGGCGAGTATGTGCAGCGGTTCAGGCGGGGCGAGCCGGAGGGGGACCTTGCAAAGGTCGGGCCGGCCGCCTCCACCGGCACCACCGTGACCTTCAAGCCGGACCCCGAGATGTTTACCGAGACAACGGTCTATGATTACGAGATCCTCAATACCCGGCTGCGGGAGGAGGCCTTCCTCAACGCGGGGGTGCGGATCACCCTGACCGACGAGCGGGCCGAAAGCCGGGTGGAGGACGAGTCCGGCGCGATGGTAAACCTGCGGGAGAGCATGTGCTACGAGGGCGGGCTCTCGAGCTTTGTGCAGTACCTGGGGGATAAGCGGCAGGCAAACGTGCTGCATCCCCAGATCATCCATCTGCGGGGCAAGCAGGGGGACGCGATCGCCGAGGTGGCGCTGCAGTATAACGACAGCTTCAGCGAATTGCTGCTCAGCTTTGCCAACAATGTGCGCACCCCGGAGGGCGGCACCCATGAAGAGGGCTTCAAGGCGGCGCTGACCCGGGTGATCAACGATTTTGGCCGGGAAAAGGGGTATCTCAAGGAGAAGGACGAGAACCTCTCGGGCAACGATGTGCGGGAGGGGCTGATCTGCGTGATCAGCGTCCAGCTGACCGAGGCCCAGTTTGAGGGCCAGACCAAGGCAAAGCTGGGCAACACCGAGATACGGGGCCTTGTTTCGGGCATGGTGTACGACCGGATGAAGGAGTTTTTGGAGGAAAACCCCGGCGCGGCCAAGGCCATCTACGAAAAGGCGACCCAGGCGGCCCGGGCCCGGGAGGCGGCGCGCCGCGCGCGGGATCTGGTGCGGCGCAAGAACGCGCTGGAAACCAGCCGGATGCCGGGCAAGCTGGCCGACTGCCGCGAAAAGGACCCGGCCCTGACCGAGATCTATATCGTTGAGGGCGATTCGGCCGGCGGCAGTGCCAAGCAGGGGCGGGATTCCAACATCCAGGCCATCCTGCCGCTCTGGGGCAAGATGCTCAATGTGGAAAAGGCGCGGCTGGACAAGGTATACGGCAACGAAAAGCTGATGCCGGTGGTAACGGCGCTGGGCTGCGGCATCGGCGAGGAGTTCGATATCAGCCGGCTGCGCTACCACAAGGTATTCATCATGGCGGATGCCGACGTGGACGGCAGCCATATCTGCACCCTGATGCTGACCTTCTTTTTCCGGTTCATGCGGCCGCTGATCGAGGGCGGGTATGTGTATATCGCCCAGCCGCCCCTGTTTAAGGTGCAGAAGGGCCAGCAGGTCAAGTATGCCTACGACGAGCGCGAGATGCGCATTTTGAGCGAGGAGATGCCGGGGGCCAAGGTGAGCCGGTACAAGGGCCTGGGCGAGATGAACCCCGACCAGCTCTGGGAGACCACCATGAACCCGGACAACCGGGTGATCGTGCAGATCACCATCGAGGACGCCGAAAAGGCCGACGAGGCCTTTACCATCCTGATGGGGGACAAGGTGGAACCCCGCCGGGCCTTTATCGAGAAAAACGCCAAGTACGCCACGCTGGATGTGTGAGGAATGGGCCGGTCCAGGCAGGCAATGGGCCGATCTGGGGGCCAACGGCCCCCAGCCCCCCATTTCGCCGCACGAACTATCGTGCGGCGGGAAAATGAAACTATAAATCACAAGCCGATGCCGCACCCTCCCGGCCTCCCCGAATAAGGCCATTTCCGGCGATGCCTGTATCGCGAGCGAACACCGTACAATGTCCCTTCTAATATTCTGCCGCATGAAATATTCTGCGGCAAAAGGGGGGTCCAGGGGGACGCGTCCCCCTGGAATCGCCTACGAAATATCCCCGCCCCATGGGCAAGAAAGAACAGGTGAACACCATTGAATGAAGATTTTGTGATGATCCCCGGCACCGGCACCAAAAAGATCGTGCGGGACGTCAAAAAAGAGATCGAATCGGCCTTTTTGGACTACTCGATGTCGGTCATTGTCTCCCGTGCCCTGCCGGATGTGCGAGACGGCCTGAAGCCGGTGCACCGCCGCATCCTGTATACCATGCACGAGCGGGGCAACGACCCCCAGCACCCCTACCGCAAGAGCGCCGACACCGTGGGCGCGGTGCTGGGCAGCTACCACCCCCACGGCGACGCATCGGTGTACGACGCCATGGTCCGCCTTGCCCAGGATTTCAGCCTGCGCTACCCGCTGGTGGATGGGCAGGGCAACTTTGGCAGTGTGGACGGCGACCCGCCCGCCGCCTACCGCTATACCGAGGCCCGGATGAGCAAGATGGCCACCGAGATGCTCACCGACATCGATAAGGAAACCATCGACTGGGACCCCAACTTTGACGAGAGCAAAAAGGAGCCCCATGTGCTGCCCAGCCGGTTCCCCAACATGCTGGTCAACGGCGCCACCGGCATCGCGGTGGGCATGGCCACCAACATCCCGCCCCACAACCTGCGGGAGGTGGTGGACGGCATCGTGGCCCTGATCGACGACCCGGACATCGACCTGGCCGGGCTGATGGAGCATGTCAAGGGCCCGGATTTCCCCACCGCCGGCATCATCATGGGCCGGGCCGGCATCCGGGCCGCCTACGCCACCGGCCGGGGCAAGATCACCCTGCGCGGCCGGGCCGAGATCGAGGAAAAAAAGAACGGCCGGTTCCAGATCATCATCACCGAGATCCCCTACATGGTCAACAAGGCCCGGCTGATCGAGAGCATTGCCGAGCATGTCAAGGAAAAGCGGATCGACGGCATCAGCTACCTCAACGACGAGACCAACCGCAAGGGCATGCGGATCGTGATCGAGATCAAAAAAGAGGCAAACCCCCAGGTGGTCTTGAACCAGCTCTACCGCTATACCCAGCTGCAGGATACGGTAGGGGTCATCCTGCTGGCGCTGGACGACGGCGTGCCCCGCATCATGACCCTCAAGACCATGATGCAGCGGTATGTGGAGTTCCAGGACCAGGTGGTGCGCCGCCGCACCCAGTACGACCTCAAAAAGGCCAAGGAGCGGGCGCATATTCTGGAAGGCCTCAAGCGTGCGGTGGACATCGTGGACGAGGTGATCTACGCCATCCGGCACTGCGGCGGCGGCACCGCCGAGGCCAAGGCCGCCATCATGGCCCAGTTTGGCTTTGACGACCCCCAGGCCGACGCCATCTGCAAGTTCCCCTTGGGCCGTCTGGCCGGGCTGGAGATCAAAAAAATCGAGAACGAGTTGGACGAACTGCACAGTAAAATTGACGACTGGACATCTGTTTTGGCCGACGATCAGCGGGTTTTGGCCATCGTGAAGGAGGAACTTTGCGCGCTGCGGGATAAGTACGGCGACGACCGCCGCACCGAGATCGCGCATGTGAGCGGCGAGGTGGATATCGAGGACCTGATCCCGGTGGAGGACTGCGTGTTCACCCTGACCCATGCCGGCTACATCAAGCGCCAGGCCAAGGACACCTACCAGGTGCAGCGCCGGGGCGGCCGGGGCATCTCGGGGCTTTCACACAAGGACGAGGATTTTGTGGAGGAACTGTTCATTGGCTCCACCCACGACTATATCCTCTTTATCACCGACCAGGGCCGGATGTACCGGCTCAAGGGCTACCAGATCTACGAGGGAAGCCGCACCAGCAAGGGCACCAACATTGTAAACCTGCTGCCGCTGCAGAGCGGGGAGAACGTGATCCGCATGCTGCGCATGCCGGCAAAGGATGCCAGCGGCTACCTGACCACCGTGACCAAAAAGGGCTATATCAAGCGCACCGCCATCGAGGCGTTTGCCAACATCCGCAAGGGCGGGCTGCTGGCCGTGAGCCTCTATGAGGGGGACAGCCTGGCCTGGTGCCGCATCACCACCGGCGAGGACGAGCTGCTGGTGGCCACCAAAAACGGCATGGCCATCCGCTTTGCCGAGAGCGGCGCCCGCCGCCTTGGCCGGGTGAGCCATGGGGTGCGCGCGGTGCGGCTGGCCGAGGGGGACGAGGTGGTTGGCGTGTCCATCCTGCGGGCGGGCGCCACCGTCTTTACCGTGACCGAGGGCGGCAAGGGCCGCCGCAGCCGCATCGACGACTACCGCCTCCAGAGCCGGGGCGGCAAGGGCATCCGCAACTACGCCAAGGGCGCTGTGGCCGGCATCAAGGTGCTGGACGAGGAGGACGACATCATCCTTATCAGCCAGGAGGGCATCATCATCCGGATGCACGCGGCCGACATCAACATCCAAAGCCGGTACGGCAGCGGCGTGCGGGTGATGCGGCTGGGCGAGGGGGACCGGGTGGTCACCGTGGCCCGCACCGAGCACTCGGACGAGGAACCCACCGAAAAACCGGAGGAGGAGGCCGAGGAGCTGACCGGCGAGGAGCTGGCAGCCCTTGCCGCCGAGGACGCGGCCAGCGAGGATGAGCCGGAGGAGCCGGACGAGCCGGACGGGATCTGAGCGGCCGGCCCGCCTGGCCCTGTTGGCAGGGCATATTTGCAGGAGGATGCGATGAAGCTTTTGTTTCGGGATCTTGTTCCGGATCCCGCCCCGGCTTTGGCCAAAAGGCCCTTTACGGCCGGGCATCAAAGGATGCTGGCGGCGGGCTGCTCCCTGCTGGCCCTCGCGCTGCTGCTGTACCACTCGCTGGCGGGCGGCACCCTGCTTGCCGACAGCCCCTACGACAGTTATCTGCTGCAGGCGCAGAACTGGCTGGCCGGGCGCTGCTTTATCCAGGATGGGTCCCGGTATACCTGGCTGGAGCTGGCCAGGTACAGGGGCAGGTATTATCTCTCCTTCCCGCCGGTGCCGTCGGTACTGGCGCTGCCCTTTGCCGCGGCCGGGCTCTCGCTGGGCAATCTGCGTGAGGCGGCCTTTGCGCTGGCGCTCTTTGCCGGGGTCTACCTCTGTTTTTGGCAGGCGGGCGAACGCCCGGCGGGCTGCGCCTTCTGGGCGGGGTTTGTCTCGCTGGGCAGCGGGGTATTCTGGCTTTCCTCAAGCGGCGGTGTCTGGTTTCAGGCCCAGCTGCTAAACCTCTGCTTTGTCATGTGGGGCATCCTGCTCTGGCAGCGCCGGCAGTACCCGGCGGCCTTTTTCCTGCTGGCGCTCGCGGTGGGCTGCCGGCCGTTCAGCGCCCTGCTGGCGCTCGGGCTCTACCTGCCGGCGCTGGCCTGGGCTGTGCGCGAAAAGCGCTTTGGGGAGGCGGCCCGCTTCAGCCTGCCGCCCCTTTTGGTTGCGTTCGCGCTGGGCTGGTACAACCTTGTGCGGTTTGGCCGCCTGTTTGAGTTTGGCCACCGCTACCTGCCGGAATTTATGCGGGCCGAAAACGGGCAGTTCAGCGCCGCGTATTTTTTAAACAACCTCAAAAACATCCTGCGGCCGGTCACCCTCAACGCCGCGCTGGACCTCGAGTTTCCCATCTTTGACGGGTTTATGTTTTTTGTGGCAAACCCGCTCTTCCTGCTCTGGATACTCGCGATGCTCAAAGAGGCCCGCGCCCGCAGCTTTGCCGGGCCGGACGCGGTGATCCTCGCGGGATTTTTGGTTTCACTTGGGCTGCTCTGCCTGCACCGCACCATGGGCGGCTGGCAGTTTGGCGCGCGCTATACGGTCGACCTGCTGCCCTATGCCCTGCTCTTTTTCCTGCGGCGGGGCGGCCGGCTCCGGTACGGCCTGTTCGCCTGCTGGCTGCTGGCGGCGGGCGTCCTGCTGAACCTCTACGGCGCGGTATACATGCTCGGTATGTGAGAAGGTGACGTGATGACGGCGGGCGCATGGATCGGCCATCTTGGCAGCGGGCTGATGCTGGTTTTCCTGTGCCTGCTGGCGCTGCGGTGCGCCGGGCAGCTGGGCATCCTTGCGCGGGACCCGTTTGCGCGCGGCGCGCCGCTCCAGCATGGCCCGGAAAGCCCCGGCGGGTATCCACCCTCCCCTGGCCGGGCCGGCGGGCCGGTTTGGAGGCCCGCCGGCAGGGAACTGCTGGCCGCTTTTTGCGGGGTGCTGGCGGTGCAGTGGGCTTTTGTGTTTGTTTGCTGGCTGGGCCTGCGCCAGCCGGGCGGGATGCCCGCCTTTTTTGCGCATGCCTGGCAGAGGTTTACGACCGCGGGGGACAGCCCGCATTACCTGCTGTTGGCGCGGCAGGGCTATGCGACCACCGGCGAGGCTGCCAAATACATTGTTTTTTACCCGCTTTACCCGCTGCTGATCCGGCTGCTGCATACCTTGCTGGCCCCCTTTGGGGCGGGGTGGGGATCTTCGGCCCTTTTGTGCAGCCAGCTGTGCTGGGGAGGCGCGGGCGCGGCGATGCTGCGGCTGGCCGGCCGGCATTTTGGCCCCGGGCAGGCTTCGGCCGCCGTGCTGCTGATGGCGCTCTATCCGTTTGGCTTTTTTGCGCTGGGCGTGTTTACCGAGAGCCTTTTTTTGCTTTTGTGCCTTTTGTGCATTACGGCCGCCGAGGAGTGCCGCTGGCCGGCGGCCGGGCTTTTTTGTGCGCTGGCGGGGCTTTGCCGTACCCAGGGGCTGGCGCTGCTGCCCGCCTTTTGGTACCTCTGGCTCAAAGCGGAGGGCGGGCGGCTGGCCTTGGCTTTGCGGCCCGGCCGCGCGCAAAAAGGGGGCGGTTCGCAAAAAACAGCCCATGCGCGCGGGGCAGGGCGGGCGCGGGACGCGGGCCATTTACAGGATACATACCCTGCGCGGGATAGGGGCTGCGCGCGCAGATGGGTGTTCCGCGCCCCAAAAACCCGGCCGGGACCGCTTGGCCGCGCCTTGCTCGGGCTGGCCCTTGCGCCGCTGGGGTATCTTTGCTATCTGGCGCTCAACCTGCGGCTGTTTGGGAACGCGCTGGTCTTTTTGCAATACCAAAGCGCGCCGCCATGGTACCAGTCGATCCGGTGGATCGGCCCAAACCTTGCCCAGCACTGGCAGATGGCGCAGCAGTATCCGGGCCTTGCGCCCTTTCTTTACCATTCCCAGCTTGCCCTGTATTTTATCGCGATCGCCATGCTGCTCTGGGGGGTATTGGCCGGCCAGCCGGTGCATTGGCTGGTCTGGGGCGGCGGATATCTGGGGATGTGCTATCTCTCCAGCTGGCTGATCAGCGGCAGCCGGTATGTGTTTGGCTGCCTGCCCCTCTTTTTGCTGGGCGCGGGCCTGCCGTACCGCCCCGCGCGGCTGGGGCTTGCCGCTCTCAGCGCGCTGTTTTTGTACAGGATGGGCGTTTTTTTCATGCAGGGGCAGGCAATCATGTAAAAGCGATGCGCGCCGCCCGCAAAGGGAGGTGGATGGCCTTCCGGCGCCGCCGCCGGGTCTGCGTGGCCTTCCGGCGCGCCGCCCATAAAGGGCCGTGGACGGCCTTCCGGCGCCGCCGCCGGGTCTGCGTGGCCTTCCGGCGCCGCCCGCAAAGGGCCGTGGGGGGCATGGCCCGGGTTTGGGCCGGGGGCTGGGAGTGTCCATTTCAAGGAGTTTCAGGGGCTAAAACCGGGGGTGGGGGAGAGTTTCGAAAGGCTTTCGGGGCAAAGGCCCTGTTACCTTGAGAGGCCGCTCCCACGCACCCGGCCGCCGGGTATCTCTCTCCGGCTTGGACACTCCCCGGGGGCTTCCCGGCTTTTCAGGGCCGGCCTCTGCTTTTTTGATCTCTTATAGGGAGGGGAATCGTTTGCAGGATACGACCATCTGCGCGCTGGCCACCCCGCCCGGCCCGGGGGGCATTGCGGTGGTGCGCATCTCGGGGCCGGAGGCCTTTGAGATGGCGGCCCGGGTTTTTTGCCCGGCCAGCCCCGGGCGGACCCTGCAGGGGGCAAAGGGGTACACCGCTTTGTTCGGCCACTTTTACCGGGCCGGGCAGCGGTGCGACGAAACGGTGGCCCTCTGTTTCCGCGCGCCCAAAAGCTATACCGGCGAGGACGTGGTCGAACTCTCCTGCCATGGGGGGCCGGCGGTGGTGGAGCAGCTTCTGGCCGCCTGCCGGGAGGCCGGGGCCGCGCCGGCCGGGCCGGGGGAGTTTACCCGCCGCGCCTTTTTAAATGGGCGGATCGGCCTGACCCAGGCCGAGGCGGTGATGGGCCTGATCTCGGCGGCGGGGCGGCAGGGCGCGGCCCTCTCGGCCGCCGCGCTGGACGGCGCGCTGGCCCGCGAGATCGACGGCCTAAAAACAAAACTCACGAGCCTGCTGGGGCATCTGGACGCCTGGGTGGATTTTCCCGAGGAGGATGTGCCCGCTCTTGCCCCCGGGGCCTTTTGCGCCGCCGTTTCGGAGGCGGCCGCCGTTTTGGCGGGGCTGCTGCGGCAGTATGGGGCCGGCGCGGTGCTGCGCCGCGGGGTGGACACCGCCATTGTGGGCCGGCCCAACGTGGGCAAGAGCACCCTGCTGAACCTCTTGGCTGGCTTTGAGCGGGCCATCGTGACCCCGCTGCCCGGCACCACCCGGGACGTGGTGGAGCAGGCGGTGTCTTTGGGCGGGAGCGGCATCCGGCTGAACCTGGCCGACACCGCCGGCCTGCGCGAGACCGGCGACCTCATCGAGGCCGAGGGTATCCGGCGGGGCCGGGCCAAATTGGAGCAGGCCGGGCTGGTGCTGGCGGTGTTTGACGCGAGCCGCCCGGCCGATGCGGAGGACCTGGCCCTTGCCAAAGCCTGCGAGGGCCGCTGCGCCCTGGCCCTGCTGAACAAATCTGACCTGCCGGCCCGGTTTGACGAGGGTGTGATCGCGCCGTATTTTGCCGGGCCGGGCGGCGCGGCGCTGCCGGGAGATACGGCCGGACAAAATAACATGGATGGGCGGGACGGTACAGCCGCGGGCGGCGGCGCCCGGCGGGACGGCGAAGAAAAGCCGGAGGCGGGGCGCATTTTGCATCTCTGCGCAAACGACCCGGCCCACCGCGCCCGGCTGGCCGCGGCCATCGAAAAGCTGCTGGGCACTGCTGCGGTGGATGTTGGCGCGGCGGCGCTGGTAAGCGAGCGGCAGCATGCCGCGGCACTGGCCGCAAAAGGGCATCTGGACGCGGCGCTGGCCGCCTGCCGGGAGGGCTACGGCCTGGACGCGGCGGGGGTGTGCCTGGAGGACGCGCTGGCCGCCTTGTGCGAGCTGAGCGGCGAATCGGCCAGCGAGGCCGCCATCGAAGAGGTGTTTTCGCAGTTCTGCGTTGGAAAATAAACGATTATGCGTTATTTTATGCCAATTTCCGCCGCACGCAAACGGTATGCCGCGGGAGCCAGGCCGAGGGCATACTGCCCTTTATCAAGGCAAAGGAGAAAACCCATGCGGGATGCCAGCCTCAAAACAGCCCCAAGACCCCTTGACCGAAAAAGCGGATGTTCCACGTGGAACATTTTTACAAAAAACGGCCGGCCCACCCTTACCGACCGGCCCGGCAGCCCCTTTTTGGTCACCCGCCACAGGGTAGGGGAGGACCGCCCCGGCGCGCTGCGGCTGCGGGTCGTCCAGCTTACCGACCTGCACCTCCACCCCGGATACCCGCCCCAAAAGCTGGCCCGGCTGGCCCAGCTGGTCAACGCGCAGCAGCCCGACCTGATTGTGTTTACCGGCGATTTTTTGCGCCATGCCTCGCCCCACCCCCTGCCGCCGGGCGTGCTGGGGATCCTGAGCGGGATCAAAGCCCGGTACGGCAGGTACGCGGTGCGGGGCAACCACGACCTGCGCGGCTGGCCCAGCCAAACGGCCTGCTGCCTCAAAAGGGCGGGCTTTACCCTTTTGCGCAACCAGCAAGCGGCGGTTCCATTGCCCGGGGGCCGGCGGCTGGTGCTGGCGGGGCTGGACGACGGCGTTTACCATCTGGCCGACCCGCGCACCGTGCGGGCGCTCAAAAAAGAGCGGGGCTTTAGGCTGGTGCTGGCCCACGAGCCAATGCTGGCCCGGCTGGTGCCCCCCGGCGCGGCCGAGCTGGTGCTGGCCGGCCACACTCACGCGGGGCAGCTGCGCTGGCTTTTTGCGCAGAATTTTTGGATGCCCACCCTGGCCGGACGCTGCACCCACGGCTGGTACGCGGTAAACGGCAACCCGCTGTATGTGTCGGCGGGGCTGGGCGAGAGCGGCATTGGCCTGCGCATCCTTTGCCCGGCCGAGCTGCCGGTGTTCGACTGCTGGCTGAAATAGCCGCCCGCGGAAAGAAAGGCCAGGGTGTGCGGGCGGCCCCCAAACAGCCGGCCGCGGGCCTGCGGGGGCGCGGGATCACCAAAAAACAAGAGGGGAACTGTTTTGAACCATCTGGGAGAGTATGATGTGATCGTGGTCGGCGCGGGGCATGCCGGCATCGAGGCGGCCCACGCGGCGGCAGTGCTGGGGGCGCGCACCGCCCTGTTTACCATGAGCCTGGACGCCATTGGCAACATGCCCTGCAACCCCAGCATCGGGGGAACCGCCAAGGGGCATCTGGTGCGGGAGGTGGACGCGCTGGGCGGGCTGATGGGGATCGCCGCCGACGCCACCTTTTTGCAGAGCCGGATGCTCAACCGGGGCAAGGGCCCCGCGGTGCACAGCCTGCGGGTGCAGACCGACCGCAAGCGGTACCACATGTACATGAAGCAGGCGCTGGAAAAAACCCCCGGCCTTGCCATCCATCAGGCCGAGGTCACGGCGCTGGAGATCGAGGGCAGCGCGGTGCGGGGCGTTTTTACCCGGCTGAACGGGCATTACAGCGCAAAATGCGTGGTGCTGGCAACCGGCACAAATTTGGGCGGCAAGATTTTTGTGGGGGATGCCAGTTACCAGAGCGGGCCGGACGGCCAGCACGCCGCCTGCGCCCTTACCGAAAGCCTGCGCGCGGCCGGCCTGCCGCTGCGCCGCTTTAAGACCGGTACCCCCGCCCGGGTGCACCGGCGCAGCATTGATTTTTCCCGCCTTGTCTGCCAGCCGGGCGATCCGGAGGAGGAGCTGCAGCCCTTCAGCTTCCTCACCGACGGCCCGCTGCACAACCGGGTAAACTGCTACATCGCCTACACCAACCCCGCCACCCACGACATCATCCGGCAGAACCTGCATCGTTCGCCCCTGTACGGCGGGATGATCGAGGGGGTGGGGCCGCGGTACTGCCCCAGCATTGAGGACAAGGTGGTGCGGTTTGCCGAAAAGGACCGGCATCAGATCTTTGTGGAGCCCTGCGGCGAGGATACCGAGGAGATGTACCTGCAGGGCATGAGCTCGAGCCTGCCGGAGGACGTGCAGAACGCGATGTACCACAGCATCGAGGGGTTTGAGCGGCTGGAGATCATGCGGCCAGCCTATGCCATCGAGTACGACTGCATCGACCCCACCGCCCTCTATGCCACCCTCGAGTGCAAGGCGGCGGCAGGGCTGTACGGCGCGGGGCAGTTCAACGGCACCAGCGGGTACGAGGAGGCGGCGGCCCAGGGCCTTTTGGCGGGCCTCAACGCCGCGCGCCGTGCGCTGGGAAAGCCGCAGCTGGTATTGGCGCGGCACACAAGTTACCTGGGGACGCTGGTGGACGACCTTGTAACAAAAGGGGTGCTGGACCCCTACCGGATGATGACCAGCCGCAGCGAGTACCGGCTGGCCCTGCGGCAGGACAATGCCGACGAGCGGCTGACCCCCATCGGGCGGGAGTATGGCCTGGTGGACGACGCGCGCTGGGCCCGGTATGAGGCGGGGCAGGCGGCCAAGCAGGCCGAGCTTGCCCGGCTGGCAGGGGTGTATGTGAGCGCCGAGGCGCTCAACGCCCAGCTGCCGCCCGACGCCGCGCCCTTTGCCAGCGGCGGCAAGGCGCTGGAGCTTTTGCGCCGGCCGGGGGTGAGCTACGGGATGCTGGCGGCTGTTGTGGGCAGGGGAGAGGGGGTCAGCCCGCGGCTGGCCGCCAAGATCGAGACCGAGGTGCGCTATGCGGGGTACATTGCCCGGCAGGAGCGGGCCATCCGGGAGGTGGCGCGGCAGGAGGAAACCCCCATCCCGGAGGATTTTGACTACGCGCCCATCGCGGGCCTGCGGCTGGAGGCGCGGGAAAAGCTGGCCCGCATCCGCCCGCGCAGCCTGGGCCAGGCTGGGCGCATCCCCGGCGTTTCGCCCAGCGACGCCGCCGTGCTGGCGGTGGCCCTCAAGGCCGCGCGGGGGAAGATTTAAGGGCAATTCCAGGGCAACTCTAAGGCAATTCCAGGGGGAAAGATCCCCCTGGACCCCCATTATTGGTAATTGGCTCAAGGCGGGGGTCTGGGGGCCGCGGCCCCCAGATCGGCTTGATCGGCTTGATCGGCTCGATCAGCTTGGGATCTGCCCCTGAAAGCGGCCTGTGTAAAAATTCGGAAAAAGGACGGGAGGAATATCCCATGATCGACCCCCAGCGCCTGATCAAAAAATGCGCCGGCCTCGGCCTGTCTTTAAGCGCAGAGCAGGCCCGGCTGCTTGACCGGTACGCCGAACTGCTGGTGGAAACCAACCGGCGGATAAACCTTACCGCCATTACCGGGCCGGAGGAGATCGAGGACAAGCATTTTATCGACAGCCTCCTGCTGGCCGCCCAGCCCGAAATCGCCGGCCAGGTGGTGGACGTGGGCAGCGGGGCGGGCTTCCCCGGCCTTGTGGCAAAAATCTACAAGCCGGAGATCGCCCTCACCCTGATGGAACCCACCGGCAAGCGGCTGGATTTTTTGCGCTATGCGGCGGCCCAGCTTGGCCTTGCCGGGGTGGAGTTTGCCAAGGAGCGGGCCGAGGAGGCCGCCCGCAAGGGCTGGCGGGAACAGTTCGACGCGGCCACCGCCCGCGCAGTAGCCGCCCTGCCCGCCCTGGCCGAATACTGCCTGCCGCTGGTAAGGGTAGGAGGCAGCTTTTTGGCCATGAAGGGCGCCAGCGGCCCCGCCGAGGCCGACGCCGCCCGCGCCGCCGCCCAAACGCTGGGCGCGGGCGGGGCCGACCTGCGCAAGGCGAACCTGCCCGGCGGGGACGAGCGCTGGCTGGTGGTCTATCAAAAACATATCGCCACCCCTGCCGTCTATCCCCGCGCCGGCGGCAAAATTGCCAAGGCGCCGCTGCTGAAGCAGCCATCACCCGGCAGGGGCAGGCACGGCCTTTAGAAAAAAGGGACAAAGAGCAAAAAGAAGGATAAGGCGCCGCTTGACAAAGGGGAGCATGGTTTTTAGGGCAACAGGGACAAGGATCAAAAAGAACAGGAGCGCGGGAGCATGAACCAGATCAACAAAACGCTGTATCTCTTTACCGCCATTGTGTTTGGGCTGATGGCCGCGGGGTATGCGGCGGTGCTCGTCGTCGATTTTTACACCGGCGTTATCCCCGGCTGGCTGATCACGCTGCATGTTTTGGTCGTGATCGTGTCGTCGGCCGCCTGCTGGCTCAGCGTCAGGCGGTATAAAAGGCTGCCAAAAGAGCCAAACGAAAAGCCAAAGAAGCCTTAACGGCAAAAAATTTTTTTCGCACAAAGGCGGGGATCGGGCGGGATTCCCGCCCCTTTTTTGGTTTTGGGGCGAAACCTGGGGAAAGCTGCCGATGGAAAATACTGGAAATATTTCCCCGGCTGTGCTATGCTGAAGCTGCGGCAGAAAAGCGGACAGGCCCCGCCCGGCGCGCCAAAGTCTCTGTATTGCCAAAAGCCAGCTGCTAAGCTGGTTTTGACATACTTTCCGCGCGCCAAAGCCTGCGCTGCTGCCTGCCGTCCGCTGCCCAAAATCCATTGCTTTGCAGGTTTTGGAGAGAGCGTTGTTTTCTTATTGAACCGCCGCATATAACGGCCGGCTTTTTGGGCCGGCCCGCCTGCCGCGAAAGGGGAGAATCGGGGATGCTGCCAAAACGACCCAAAACCGCCGGCAGGGTGCTGCTGCTGCCCATCGGCCAGGTGGAACCCTCGCCCTACCAGGCCCGCGAGGAGTTTGAACCGGAGGAGATCGCCCAGCTTGCCCAGAGCATCCTGCAAAACGGCCTGCTCCAGCCGGTCACGGTGCGCCGGCTCGGCCCCGGCCGCTACCAGCTGGTGGCGGGCGAGCGGCGGCTGCGGGCCTGCAAGCTGGCCGGCCTGCCCGAACTGCCCGCCATCCTCTGCGACTACGAGGAAACCCAGACCGCCGCCCTTGGCCTTTTGGAAAACCTCCAGCGCCAGGCCCTCAACCCCTTTGAGCAGGCAAAGGGCATCCGGGAGCTCATCGCCCTCTGGGGCTGCACCCAGGAGGAGGCCGCCCGCCGCCTTGGCATGGCCCAGCCCACCCTCAACAACAAGCTGCGGCTGCTCTCCCTAAGCCGGGAAGAGCAGGGCCTCTGCCTCAGCCTCGGCCTTACCGAGCGCCACGCCCGCGCCGCCCTGCGCCTGCCCGGCCCCGGGCGCAAAAAAGCCTTGGAGCAGATGGCAAAGCAGGAAATGACCGCCAAGCAGGCGGACGAGTACATTGAGCGGCTTTTGCACCGCCCGCCTCGCCGCCGCACCATCCCCATGGTGCGGGACGTGCGCATCTTTGTCAACACCATCAACCGGGCCGTGCGGCTGATGGTGGACGCCGGCGTTCCGGCCTCCAGCCGGAGGGAGGACGGCGAGGGCTATATCGAGTACACCATCCGGATCCCCACCGCCCGCCCTGACCCCGCCGGCCCGCGCGCAGCCCGCCCCCCGCAGGAGCAGGCGTATCCGTGCCCGCAAACGCCCCAGGCCCAGCAATCCCTCCCACCCCAGCAGGGCAGCCAGGAGGCGCTGGCGGGCAGCAGGTAACCCGACAAAAAAGCCGCCCAGGCATCGCCTGACGGCGTGTGCGCCCTTGTGAAGGGACGCAGCCAAGGCCCCCATGTTCCAACTGGAACATGGGGGCTTCCCTCTGCCGCCGCCCAAAAACAGCCCCGCTTTCCAAAGCCAATGTTCCACGTGGAACAATGCGCCGGCCGCCGCGGGCACAGAGCCGCCCAAAACCTTCCTAAAGGCTGCAAATCGTATTGTTTTACCAAATCCTGTGGCAAAACATCCCTTTATCCACAAGATATGCAGGTTTCAAAAAGAGGGGGGCTGTGCTATAATAAAAACGATTGGGACAAAAAATGTCTTAAAAAAGGATGTGCAGCCCTGCCCGCCCTTGCAAAGGGGCAAAAAGGGGAGAGCGGCCTAAAAGCAGGGGCGGCCCGGGCAAGGGCCGGGCCCCGCGGCGGGGCAGCTTTTTTAGGCGGCGGGCAGCAAGGAGGAAAAGGGATTTGGGCAAGGTAATTGCGATCGCGAACCAAAAGGGCGGCGTGGGCAAGAGCACCACGGCGGTCAATCTGGCCGCCTGCGTGGCGGAGCGGCATAAAAAGGTGCTGGTGGTGGACATGGACCCCCAGGGCAACACGACCAGCGGCTACGGCGTGGCCAAGCGCGGGGTGGACAAAGGGACCTACGAGCTGCTGATCGGCGAGGCCGAGCCGGCCCAGACCATCCGCGGCACCAAATTCTCGGTGGACGTCATCCCCTCCAACACCCAGCTGGCCGGCGCGGGCATCGAGCTGGTGGACCTGCCCCACCGGGAGAGCCGGCTGCGGGAAGGGCTGGCGGCGGTGGTGCCCCGGTACGACTATATCTTTATCGACTGCCCGCCCAGCCTTGACCTGCTCACCCTCAACGCCCTGTGCGCCTGCGATTCGGTGCTGATCCCGCTGCAGTGCGAGTATTTTGCGCTGGAGGGGCTTAGCGAGCTGATGGCTACCCTCAAAACCGTGCGCAAAAAATATAACCCCTACCTGGACGTGGAGGGGGTGGTTTTTACCATGTACGCCGGCCGGCTCAACCTTACCCTGCAGGTGGTGGAGCAGGTCAAAAAGTATTTTGGCGACAAGGTCTACAAAACCACCGTGCCCCGCAACGTGCGCCTGTCCGAGGCGCCCAGCTACGGCGAGCCGATCAATATCTACGACCCCGCCTCCAAGGGGGCCGAGGCCTATTTTGAGATGGCAGACGAACTGCTTAAAAACAACGAGTGAGGAGGAATGCCCATGGCACCCAAAAAGAGGGGATTGGGGCGCGGGCTGGACAGCCTGTTTGAGGACGCGGCCCAGAGCCCCGAGGCCGGCGTGACCAGCCTGCCTTTGCGGGAGATCGAGCCGGACAAGGATCAGCCCCGCAAGGAGTTCAGCGAGGAATCCCTGGCCGAGCTGGCCGACAGCATTGCCCAGCACGGCCTTTTGCAGCCCATCGCGGTGCGGCCGGCGCCCTCCGCCTCCGGGCGGTACCGGATCATCGCGGGCGAGCGGCGCTGGCGTGCCGCCCGGATGGCCGGGCTTACCGAGGTGCCGGTGGTCATCCGGGAGGTAAGCGACGAGCAGGCGATGGAGCTTGCCCTGATCGAAAACCTGCAGCGCGAGGACCTGGACGCGGTGGAGGAGGCCTTTGGCTACCAGCAGCTGATCGAGCGCTGCGGCCTCACCCAGGAGCAGGCCGCCCAAAAGCTGGGCAAGAGCCGCAGCGCGGTGGCCAACAGCCTGCGGCTGCTGGGCCTGCCGGCCGAGGCGCTGGACCTGCTCAAGAGCGGCGCGCTCACGGCCGGCCACGCCAAGGCGGTGCTGGGCCTTGCGCCGGAGGGGCAGGCCGAGGCCGCCCGGCTGATCGCCCAGCAGGGGCTGAACGTGCGGCAGGCCGAGGCCCTCTGCAAAAAGCTGGCAAGGCCGGCCCGCGCGCAAAAGGCCCCCAAGGCCCCCGGCCCGGCCCTGCCGCGGGAGGTGGAGCTGAGCCTGCGGGAGAGCTTGGGCAGCGAGGTGTCGGTGGCCTACAAAAAGGGCCGCGGCACCCTCACCGTGCATTTTTACTCGGACGAGCAGCTTACCGCCTTTGCAAACCTGTTGGGAAAATACGATAAGGAGACCGAGGGCGGCCCGGGCAGGGCAGAGTAAGCCCGCGCGCCTGCCCTGACCGGAAAAGGCGGCCCGGCCGCGCGGGGCGGGCGAAAGCCGGCAGGCGGGGCCGCGGGCAGCCAGGGCGACAGGCGAAAGCCGGAGCCGCAAAAGCCCGCGTGCCAAAAGGGCTAAAAAGGCCCAAAACACAAAGAAACAAAAAGAACAAGGCAAGAGAGGGGAAAAACCATGCTGGATCTTCGATTTGTGCGGGAAAACCCGGACGCGGTAAAGGAGAACATCCGCAAAAAATTCCAGGAGGACAAGCTGCCGCTGGTGGACGAGGTGATCGCGCTGGACGCCGAAAACCGTGCCGCGGTCAGCGAGGCCAACAGCCTGCGGGCGGCCCGCAACGCGCTCTCCAAACAGGTGGGCATGCTGATGGGCCAGGCCAAAAAGGACCCTGCCAAGGCGGCCGAGGCCGAGGCGGTCAAGGCGCAGGTCACCGCCCAGGCCGACCGGCTGAAAGAGTTAGAGGCCAAGGAGGCCGAGCTGGATCAAAAGATCACCAGGATCATGATGGTGATCCCCCAGATAATCGACGCCAGCGTGCCCATCGGCCCGGACGACAGCGCCAACGTGGAGGTGCAGCGGTTCGGCGAGCCGGCGGTGCCCCCCTTTGAGGTGCCCTACCACACCGAGATCATGGAGCGGTTTGACGGCATCGACCTTGACGCTGCGCGCCGGGTGTCCGGCAATGGGTTCTACTACCTGCAGGGGGACATCGCCCGGCTGCACGAGGCGGTGCTGGCCTACGCGCGGGACTTTATGATCGACAAAAAAGGATTTACCTACGTTATTCCTCCCTTTATGATCCACGGCAATGTGGTGCAGGGGGTCATGTCCTTTGCGGACATGGAGTCGATGATGTACAAGATCGAGGGTGAGGACCTCTACCTCATCGGCACCAGCGAGCACAGCATGATCGGCAAGTTCATCGACCAGATCATCCCCGAGGACCAGCTGCCCCAGACCCTCACCAGCTACAGCCCCTGCTTCCGCAAGGAAAAGGGCAGCCACGGCATCGAGGAGCGGGGGGTCTACCGCATCCACCAGTTTGAAAAGCAGGAGATGATCGTGGTCTGCAAGCCGGAGGAGAGCATGCAGTGGTACGAGAAACTCTGGCAGAACTCGGTGGAGCTCTTCCGCACGCTGGACATCCCGGTGCGCCAGCTCGAGTGCTGCTCGGGGGACCTTGCCGACCTCAAGGTAAAAAGCTGCGACATCGAGGCCTGGAGCCCGCGGCAGAAAAAGTACTTTGAGGTGTGCAGCTGCTCCAACCTCGGGGACGCCCAGGCCCGGCGGCTCAAAATCCGCATCAAGGGCGAGGACGGCAAAAACTACCTGGCCCACACCCTCAACAACACGGTGGTGGCCCCGCCCCGGATGCTGATCGCCCTTTTGGAGAATAACCTCGAGGCCGACGGCAGCGTAAAGATCCCGGCCGTTCTGCAGCCGTATATGGGCGGCAAACAGCGGCTGGTGCCCAAGCACTGAAGGCAGCGCAGCCGGGCGCCATAC
The DNA here is from genome assembly GCA_910579545.1 of uncultured Oscillospiraceae bacterium. GTDB lineage: Bacteria > Bacillota > Clostridia > Oscillospirales > Ruminococcaceae > UBA7177. The sequence goes on from CAJTVI010000008.1 coordinate 27,155, forward strand.
CCGCCGTTTGCCGGCGCCCCCCGCCGAGCGCCGGCCGCCAGCGCTCGCCCGGCCGTCGATCCGCCAACCCAGCGGCGGGCGCCAAAACATGAAAGACCGCCCTCACAGCCTGAATGCTGCGGGGGCGGTTTTGTTTTACTGGCCGGCCGGGCAAAGCGGCTGGTTTTTAAAAAGGATTTTGTGCAAGGGGATCTGCGGATCGAATACTTCCCAGCTTGACCGGGCCGGACGTCACAGCCTGCACGGAGGAATCAGACAAACTTTGGCACCAGCAGGCGGGGGAGCCAGAGGATAAGGTCGGGCAAAAGCAGGATGATCACCAGGGTGATCAAAACAGCCCCCAGCATCACAAGCAGGTCCTTAAAGGTTTTTTGCGGTTCGATGCCGCTTATCTGGCAGCCGATGAGCAGGCAGAGGCCGTAGGGCGGGGTGACCATCCCGATGGCCAGCAGCAGGCAGATGATCATGCCCAGATGAACCGGATGCAGCCCCAGCTCAGCGCCAAAGGGCGCCACGATGGGCACAAAGATGCAGATGGCCGGGGTGGCATCCATAAAGCAGCCCAGCAAAAAAAAGAGCACAATGCAGAACAGGATATACCCCACCTTGCCCATATGCAGGCCCAGCATCAGCTCGCGCACATAGCGGTTGACCTGGAAATAGGCCATCAGATAGCCAAAGGCGCCCGCACCCGCAATGCAAAAGAGGCTGGTGGCGGTGCTTTTGGCAGTTTGGATAAAGATGGGCACAAGCTGGCGCGGTGTGAGGGTGCGGTCCACAAAAAGGGTAAGGATGAGACTGTACACCACCGCCACCACAGCGCTTTCCGTTGCAGTGCAGGCGCCGGTCAGCACGCCGCCGATGATGATAAGCGGCATAATAAGCACCAAAAGGCTTTTGCGCAGTGCGTGCAAAAAATCCCTCAGGCTGCGTTTTTCCTCCCGGGGAAAGTTGTATTTGCGGGCGTAGAACCAGGAGACTGTCATCATGGACAGAGCCAGAAGGATGCCCGGCAGCACCCCGGCAATAAACAGGGCCTGGACGCTGGCGCCCGAGGTAGAGGCATAGATGATCATGATGAGGCTGGGCGGGATGATCTGGCCCAGCACCGACGAACAGGCGGTAACCGTAACGCTGAAGGATTTGCTGTACCCCTTCTTTTCCATGGCCGGGATCAGGATCGAGCCGACCCCCGAGGTATCGGCCACGGCCGAGCCGGAAACACCGCCAAACAAAAGGCTTACAAGCACATTGATGTGGGCAAGGCCGCCCCGCAGGTGCCCCACCAGCGTGCTGGCAAGGTCAATGAGCTTGTCGGTGATCTGGCCCGAGTTCATCAGGTTGCCGGCCAGCATAAAAAACGGGATCGCCGTAAGCACAAAGCTGTTTACCCCCGAAAACATCCGCTGAACGATCTGCCACAGGGGCAGGTCGGTAAACAGCAGCAGCACCGAAACTGAGGAGGCAAACAGGGAAAAGGCCAGGGGAAGCCCCAGCAGCATCAGCCCCACCATGGCGGCAAACAGGACCAAAATGGGAAGCCCCTGCATCATTTTGGACCCTCCTTTCCAAAGCCGCGCAGTTCAGCGGCCAGGCGTTCCAGGGCAAACAGGATCAGCAGCACTGCGCACAAAGGCGCCGAGATGTTCAGGCACCAGGCGGGCAGCGGCATGGCGATCATGGTTTTATCCCAGGTGCGCAGACAGTAATCGGCACCGCCTGCCAGCAGCACCCCGCCGCAGGCCAGAATGAGGACCAGGATCAGCACCCGCAGCACCTTTTGAGCGGCGGCGGGCAGGCGGCTGGTAAGCATGTCCAGCATCAGATGGGTGTTTTCCTTTACCGCCAGCGCCGAACCCAAAAAGATGATCCAGACAAAGCAGAACTGTACTGTCTCCTGGCTCCAGCTGATGGGGATCTTAAAAACAAACCGGCAGACCACCTGCAAAAAGGTGATGGCCACAAGCAGGATCATCAGAACCAGCAAAAGCAGCTCTATGATCCGGCAGATCAGCGAGCGATGTGTTTTCATGATGTTTGACCCTTTCGTTTGGAAAAATGCATCTGCCCCGGGGGAGGGGCCCCCGGGGCCTTTTCATAATCAGCTGGCCTGGATCTTGGCAATCAGCTCGGAAAGATCATTTGCCCGGCCAAACTCCTCAAATACAGGAGTCACCGCCTGGATGATGGGCTGTTTGTCAATGTCCACAATGGTCAGGCCAAAATCGTTGACCATGCTGTCCTCGGCTTCCTTGCCGTAGTCCGCCTCAAGCTGCCGCGCCCTGGGGGTGATCTCATCCACTGCGCGCAGCAAGGCTTCCTGCAGCTCCGGGTCAAGGGCGGCAAAGGCATCCCCGTTCATAAAGAGCGGGCGCACCGTGATCTCGTGCTCAGTGCGGGTCAGATAAGGCGCTACTTCGTAAAATTTGGCCGAAAGAATGCTGGGCATCTCGTTTTCCATGCCGTCACACAGCCCGGCGGACAGGGCCGAGTAGGTCTCGCCAAAGGCGATTTCCACAGGCTGGCAGCCCGCGGCTTCCCAAACCTTGAACTTGAGCTCCGAGGCGGCCAGGCGCAGCTTAAAGCCGTTGAGGTCGCTTGCCGTTTCCACCGGGGCCTTTACGGCCAGCACATTGCGGGTGGAGCCGCCCCAGTAGGCAAGGATCCGCAGCCCACTCTCCTCCTCGATCATCTGGGCGTATTCCTGGCCGGGCTCGCCGTCCAGGGCGGCCTCCCACTGGGCCTTGTCGCTGAACAGGAAGGGCAGGGCAAACAACTCCAGCTTTTTGCAGAAGGTGGTGCCCACCGAGGGGTCGGCAACGCAGAGATCCAGGGTACCCTGTTTTACCTGCTCCAGCAGTTCGGCCTCGGTACCAAGGGTGGAGTCCGGGTAATTGACCAAAACCAGCCGACCGCCCGAGTACTCCTCCACCAGGGCCACCAGTTCGTCGATGGCGGTGTTCCAGGGGTGGGCCGAGGCCATGGCGTTGCCGATCTTAAGGGTAACGGTTTCCCCGGCCGGGGCATCGCCGCCGGCAGAAGCAGGGGAGGAGGCTGCCGGAGAGGCCGGCGTTCCGCCGCAGGCCGCAAGACTCAGGACCAGCGCAAGGGCAACAAGCACAGAGAGCGTCTTTTTCATGATTGTTTTCTCCTTTTCATGATTTAATGGTTGATGCAATATTTTTCCAGAACCGAACGGTTCACATCCACACCGATGCCGGGCGCTTGGGGGACAAGTACATACCCATCCAAAAAGTCAATGCCATCGTAGATCAGATCCAACCGGAAGGGATGGCTGGACTGGTCATACTCCAAAAGCGGCTCCAGGGGCTTAGCGCACAGGGGCGCGGGGGGCAGGGTTGCAAGAAATTGCAGCGAGGCCGCCAGACCGATGCCGCTGCCCCACACATGGGGGATCAGCATGGCGTTGTAAGCCTGGCAGAGTGCGGCAATTTTTTTACACTCGGTAAATCCGCCGCAGCTGCAAAGGTCGGGCTGGTAGATGTCCAGCGCGCCTCTGGCCAGCCAGTCCTTGTAGGCGATCTTGCCAAAAATCTCCTCGCCTGCCGCAAGGTAGCTTCCGGTCAGGTTGCGCAGGGCCGCGTAGCCTGCGGCATCCTCGGGCGCCAGCAGCTCCTCAAAAAATTCCAGCCGCACATCCTCCAGATCCAGCAGCAGGCGGCGGGCCGGAGCCTGGCTGTAGGCGCTGTTAAAATCGCACATCAGCAGTATGTCGGGGCCAACTGCCCTGCGCACCGCCCGGATGTATTCCTCGTCCTCCTGCACCCCAAAGCCAGCCTTGAGTTTCATCCCCAAAAAGCCCCGTTCCAGGTAACCCTGTGCCTCTTTTACCGCGTCAGAGGGATAACACCCGCCTTTTTTACGGTAAAAGCCCGTGGCATAGGCCTTTACCCGGCTGCGGAACTGCCCGCCCAACAGGTTGCAGACCGGCTGGCCCAGATGCCGGCCGATCGCATCCCACAGTGCGATGTCCAGTCCGCTCAGAGCGTTGATGGCGGCGCCCTGCTGGCCAAAGGGCCGGCAGAGGTTGTACAGCTCCTCCCAGAGCACCTCCGCATCAAAGATGCTCCGGCCCACCACATGGGGCGCAAAGCAGTGCTCCACAAAAGCAGCGGCTAACTGCGGCGGCTGCATCCCATGGCACATGCACTCGCCAAACCCGCTTTCTCCATCGGCGCAAACGACCTCTACGATCACCGAACTGCGATTGTAAACCCACCCCTGCGAAAAGGCGAAAGGCTCCTGCAGCGGCGCCTGAATGATGTGCACCAGCACCTGTTTGATGGTCATTGATCATCGACTCCTTTTCGATATAACATATAATATATGTTATATGTTAGTACAAAGTAGAAGTGTAATGTATAAATAGGACCCGGGAATGAAGGGGCGAAACGCTTTCCAAGTACGCGCGCTGTTCTGAGGCAGGAGGAAAAAGGTGGGACGCACACACAGGATAAGCGGACCCGAGAAGATCCTGCGGCCCTGCGGCCTTCAGCCGCGGTCATAATTTTCCTGGGTGGCGCGCAGGTGGTCCCGCATGGTACGGGCGGCGCGCTCGGGATCGCCCTGCGCAAGGCAGTTGAGGATGTTGCGGTGGTAGTGGTGCCGGGCCTCAATGCAGTAGTCCAGCTGGGAGGCACGGATGATGCTGTCGCGCAAAAGGGGGGTATAGGCGTTTACAATGGCCACAAGCAGCGGGTTGCGGGTGGAGTTAGCCAACTGAATGTGAAATTGGAGGTCGTTGGAAATGTAGGCGCTGTCCATAACGGAGGCATCCTCCATACTGCGGCAGACCCGGTCCAGTACGTCGAGCTCCCCAGGGGTGATGCGCTGGGCAGCCAGACGGGCGCAGGCCTCTTCGATGATGGCCCGCACCTCCATCAAATCGCCGGTATTGCAGTCTCCCTTATTGATCATGTCGGTGATCGAGCGGGAGAGCACCGGTACGCTGTTGTCCAGCACCAGCAGCCCTTTGCCGTGGATCCGTTTTAAAAAGCCGCGAGTCTCCAGCGAGCGCACGGCGTCCCGCACCGTGACCCGGCTCACCTCAAACTTTTTGCACAACTCGCCCTCACTGGGCAGATAGTTGCTGGCGTCGTACTCCTTGTTGAGGATCATCTGTTCGATCTGGCACTGTGTGCGCTCGACCAAGGTCAATCTGAAAACCCGCCTTTCCGGTTTGGCACAGAGGGGCCGCCAAAGCCTGGCCCCGGTCCGCATGCGCAGAGAAGTTTGTCCGTTCTGCACGTCCGGCGTGCAGGCTTGCCAGGGCCCAGTCCGGCCTATGCAGAGGGACGGTTGGAAGATACTTATAATATATCATACAACATAAAACAAAGAAAGAGATAAAATCGACAAACTTTAAATAAATAATTGGCAAAAACGCTGGATTTACGGCTCCAAAAGGGGCAAAGCAGCCAGATACCGCAAATTCTGCTTGACAAACAACCGGTGCTCCCGTATAATATAAAAGCGCTTTTGTGCAGAGATGCAGGCAGGGGCGCATGATACAGGCGTGGCGGTATAGCTCAGTTGGCTAGAGCATTCGGTTCATACCCGAAGTGTCACCGGTTCGAATCCAGTTACCGCTACCACAATACAGGGTTTTGCTAAAATACTTGGGGGTCGCCTGCAATCGCGGGCGAAAGATGCTTGTTGTTTTAGCCAAACCCTGTATTTATCCGGCCCGATGGTCAAGCGGTCAAGACATCGCCCTTTCACGGCGGTAACCCGGGTTCGATTCCCGGTCGGGTCACCACGTCGCCGCAAGCGTCATATCGCTTGCGGCGGCTTTTTTGTGAAAAGCCACCGCTCGCTCATTTTGCTGCGGCTCCTTTTCCCCGCAAAGCTTTGCCTCGCAAATCTTTGCGGGGGCCCCGCGGCCCTGTGGGCCGCCGTTCTGGACTTCGCTCCATTCAAAAAGCCCGGTCGCAAGACCGGGCTTTTCTCTTGTTCCTGACGCGGATCCCCCCTCAGGCCTCGGCGGCCGGTTCGGGGGCGTTGTTGTCGGCCCGCAGGTCGTAGATGCCGCGCTGCAGGTGCTCCAGCATCAGGGAGCGGGCCTGCTTGCCGTCGTGGCTTTTGATCGCGTCCAGCAAAAGGGTGTGGTAGTACATCCCGCCGTAATAGCCCAGCGCAAGGTTGAGCGCGTAGCCAAGGTCGGTGCGCTTGAGCAGGATGTCCTCCATCACCGAGATGGTTACCGGGTTGTTGCCGGCGCGGCAGAGCGCCAGATGGAACTGGACGTCCGCGGCCACAAAGCGGGCGCTTTCACCCACCGAGGACCGCATGGTCTCCAGCTGCTCCTCCAGCCGGGCGATCAGCCCGGGCGCCGCGTTTTCGGCCGCCATGGCCGCGATGGCCGGCTCGATGAGGCAGCGGAATTCCAGGATGTGCTTCATGCTCTCCAGCGTTTCCCGGCTGCAGGGCTCGGTGCTCTGCTGCAAAGCAAAGAGGGACAGATCGTCCGAGATCACAAAGGTGCCCTTGCCCCGGGCGCTTTCCAGGATGCCCAGCGCCATAAACTGCTGAAGTGCGCTGCGCACCGAGACCCGGCTTACCCCCAGCTCCTTGCAAAGCTGGTTTTCGCTGGGGATCTTGCAGCCCACGGCCCACGCGCCGCTCTGGATGTTCTGATGGATGTACCGCGCAATGCCGCTGGTTACGCTGCCTCTGCCTGCCATCTGCCGTTCCTGCCTTTTTTGAGAGGTACCCCCTGCCCGCGGCCGGCGGCGTGCCGGGCGCGGGCAGGGCCATGATCCTATTTAGTATAGCCTTTTTTTGCAAAAAAGTAAAATGCGCCGGGCCGCAAAACGGGGCAAAGGCCCCAAAACCGCACCGGGATCCCAAAACGATGCCGGGCCCAAAACCATGCCGGGAGCCCAAAAACAAACTGGCATCCCAAAACCATGCCAGGCCCCAAAACGGGGCCGGCGCCCGCATTTTAAACAGAACGCCGCAGGGCCGCCCGCCAAAGGGAGGGGACGGGCCCTGCGGCGTTTGCTTTGCTAAAAAGGCCCCGCGCCAAAGCGCGCCAGGGGCCGGGCCCGGGGGGCTTGTTTTCAGGGGGTTTGCAGGCTGCCGTCCGGGTTGCGGGTCTGGGTCCAGGTGGTGACCTCGGCGGTGCAGGGGTATTTTTCGGCCTCTTTTTCGTTGAGGTCCACCCCAAGGCCGGGCTTTTCATTGGCGTACACAAAGCCGTCGTTGCCGTACTCCGGCAGGCCGGGGAATACCTCCAGCAGGGCGCCGCGCGGGCCGCTCAGCTGCTGGATGACAAAGTTGGGCGGTTCGATGCCGCTCCACTCCTGCAGGCCCAGGTTCTGGGCCGCCAGGTCGATGTGGATGTTGGCCGCGTGGGCCAGCGGGCTCATGTCGCCGGGGCCGTGCCAGCAGATGCGCACCCCATACTGCTCGCAGAACTGCTGCAGCTTGCGCGCGGGGGTAATGCCGCCCACCTGGCTCAGGTGCACCCGCATGTAGTCGATGCTGCGGTTCTGCACCAGCGCCCGGTACTCGGCGGGGTTGTTGAAGAGCTCGCCCTGGCTCAAAGGGGTAACGCTGGTCTTGCGGATGCGGTCCAGCCATTCCACCTGCTCCAGCGGCACAACATCCTCCAAAAAGAACATGTGGTAGGGCTCCATCTCTTTTACAAAGGTCACCGCCTCGGTGGGGTGGATCCGCTCGTGCACGTCGTGCACCAGTTCGATCTCAAAGCCCTCTTTGGCGCGAATGCCCTCAAACAGCTTAAGGGTGTCCCGCATGTACTTCTTGCTGTCCAGATAGATGCCGTCCGCAGCGCCCTTGGCGGCCCATTCCGGCGCCTTGCCAAAGCCGCCGCCGCCGTAACCGCCGTTCTGGCAGCGGATATGCCGTACCCCGATGGCGCGGTACTTTTCGATGTTCTCGCAGATCTCGCTGAGGTCCTGCCCGTCCACATGGCGGTAGACCGGCACGCCGGCGCGCACCTTGCCGCCAAACAGGTCGTACACCGGCATGTTCGCCATCTTGCCCTTGATGTCCCACAGGGCCATGTCCACCCCCGAGATGGCGTTGTTTGCGATGGGCCCGCAGCGCCAGTAGGCGTTTTGGTGCATCAGCTGCCAAAGCTCGGTGATGCCTCGCACCTCCCGGCCCAGCAGCAGCGGGCGCAGGTAGGTCTCGATGAGGTGTTTTACGGTCAGGTGGCGGTAGGCAAAGGTGGCACAGCCCAGGCCGTACAGGCCCGGCTCGCTGGTCTCCACCTTGACCACCACGAGGTTGATGCCTTCGGGTGCGGTACAGATTACCCGGATGTCGCGGATGGTGGGGGCCATGGGTCGCTTCCTCCTTTCAGGCGGGGGTTATTTTACAAGGTACGCGCCGTCCACCGGGATCACGGCGCCGTTGAGATAATCGGACGCGGAGGAGGCCAAAAAGACCACCGGGCCCTTCATGTCGTCCGGGGTGCCCCAGCGGCCGGCCGGGATGCGCGGGGTGATCTCGGCCTTGCGGGCCGCGGTCATGTTGGCGTTCATCTCGGTGTCCATATAGCCCGGGCACAGGCAGTTGATATTGATGTTGCGGCCGGCGCAGTCCACCGCGAGGCTCTTGGTAAGCTGGGTCACGGCGCCCTTGGCGGCGGTGTAGGCGGGCACGGTGGTGCCGCCGAACCAGGACACCATCGAGCCAATGGTGATGATCTTGCCGCCGGTGGGCTGGCCCAGCATCACCTTGACCGCGCGCTGGCTCATAAACCAGACATGGTTGAGGTTGATGGCCTGCACCAGGTCCCACTCCTCCACCGGGAACTCCTCGGGCAGGTGACGGCGCTGGATGCCGGCCGCCGGCACCAGCACGTCCAGCCGGCCGTCCAGGATCTCAAGCGCCTCGTCAAACATCCGGTTGAGGTCCGCCCGGTCGGCCAGGTTGCCGGTCACGGGGTAGGCCTCCAGGCCCTTTTGGCGGTATTCGGCGCAGACGGCCTCCAGCTTTTCCTTCTGCACGTCCATCAAAACGACCTTGCAGCCGGCCTCCAAAAGGCCCTCGGCCATCCCGCGGGAAAGCCCCTGCGCGCCGCCGGTAACAATGGCATGCTTGCCGGTGATGTCAAATGATTTCAATACGCTCATGATCGATCGCTCCTTTTTTTACTTTTGTTTTGATTGCCTGCGTTTTACTGCCCGGGATGGGGTTCTGCGTTTGCGGTGTGCCGGTAAAGGGCAAAGGGCGGTTTTGCCCGGCGGCGCCGGGGCCCCTGGGGGCAAAACGCCCGCGCGGCGCGCTTATTCGGCCCCTTCAAACAGGATAACCGTCTTTTTAACGGCCGGGTCCGGGTGGACGATGTTCTCAAACACCTTTTCGATCTCGCCAAAGGGCACAAAGGTGGTGGCCAGCCCCTCCATGCGGTAGCGGCCCTGGGCCATCTTTTCGGCGGTGGGGATCCACTGGTCCAGGCTCATCCGGGTGCCGATGATGTCCAGCTCGCGGCCGTTGATCATCTGCTGGGTGATCTGCTCGGGCACGGTGCAGAAGCCCATCGGCACCACCCGGCCGGCGTTGCAGACGATGCCGGGCTGCATGACCAGGGTCAGGCTGCCGGGGAAGCAGGCCGAGTCGAAGGCGACGGTGCAGCCGTGGCCATCGGTGATCTTTTTGACCTCGGCCGCAATATCCTGGGTCTTGCTGTTGATGGTATAGTCGGCCCCGAACTCCCTGCTGCGCTCCAGGCTGGAGTCGCTGATGTCGCAGCAGATGACCGTTTTGGCCCCCTTGAGCTTGCAGGCCTGCGCGATGATGGTGCCAATGGTGCCCGTGCCCAGGATAAACACCACGTCGTCCGGCACGATGCGGGCGCGGTTGGTGCAGTGCTCGCCGATAGTCAGCGGCTCGATGAGGGCGGCGTCCCGCCAGGGGATGCTGTCGTCGATCTTATACACATAGGGCTCTTCCACGCACCAATACTCCCGCCAGCCGCCGTCGGTGCCGCTGCCCCGCACCAGCACATGCTCGCAGACGTTGCCGCGGCCGTGGGTGCACTGGTAGCAGCTGCCGCAGCGCATCACATAGTCCACCACCACATGGTCGCCGGGCTTGATCCGGCTGCAGCCAGCCCCCACCTTGGTAACGAGGCCAACGTTTTCGTGGCCGGGGATGAGCGGGTAGCGGGAGTTGGGGTTCTCGCCCTTGTAGATGTGCATGTCGCTGCCGCATACGCCGGCGGCCATCATGCGGATCTGGACCTCGCCCTCGGCGGGTTCGGGCACCGGCACCTCGCGGAGCTCGTAATGCAGCGGTTCGGTTACAACGCAGGATTTCATAACACGCAGCCTCCTAAAGCATGATTGAAAGGGATCACTTGTATCTAAAATACAAGGTTGTATGCTTTCAGTATACCGGATGAAACGAAAAAAGCAAGAGAAATTTCCAATAAATTGATTATTTGTTGAGAATATCCAGATTATCATAGGTTAAATTGTGCAAAAAGCGAAATGAAAAGGGCAGAAAAGCCGGCACATATAGTTGTATCTTAACAACAAAATAAAAAGACAATGGGTTTTTGCGGGGTATTCAGGACGAAAAAGGTGTTCTTTTCCGCCTATTTTGCCCTAAAACATGGAACAAAATTGTGCAAAATAACTTGTTTCCGGCCTGAAACAAGTGAAACCTTACAAAGTTGTACTATTTAAAAGGAAATATCTTGACTTTACTTGTATTATCAAATACAATGAATTCAGAAACCGGCCGCACCCATCCGGCGCAACCCGCCGCCGGGCGCGGCACGCAAAAAGAGAACCCTGAACCAAGCCAAGTTTCCCAATTTAAAAAAGGAGGACAACAACCCATGAAAAAGATCCTGTGTACCCTGCTTGCCGCGGCTATGCTGGCCCTTGCGCTGGGCGGCTGCGGCGTAACCGCCGGCCAGTCGGCCCCGGCCGCCAGCACTCCGGCCGCCAGCACCCCCGCGGCGGACGGCGGCGCCTTTGACGATGTGAAGGCCGAGGTGGTCCTGACCCTGAGCCACCAGATGGCCGCCGAGCACTCGATCAACCAGACCGCCCTTGAGTTTGCCCGCCTGGTAAAAGAGAAATCGGAAGGCACCATGGAGATCGACGTTTACCCGTCGGCCACCCTGGGCACCGAGACCGAGAACCTGCAGGCCCTGACCAACGGCACCCTGGACTGCGCGATCATCGCTGCCGAGTTCTACGCCAACTATGTGGATGAGGCCGGCATCCTCTGCCTGCCCTTTATGTACGACAGCTACGACGACGCCTACAACAAGCTGCACAGCGCCGCCGGCGAGACCATCGCCCAGATGATCCTGGACAAGACCAAGGTGCGGGTGCTGGACTACTATGTGCTGGCCTTCCGCCAGGTGTTTACGGTGGACCGTGAGATCAAGACGGTGGACGACCTCAAGGGCCTGATCATCCGCATCCCGGACTCCAATACCTATTCCACCACCTTTACCCAGTTGGGCGCCGCCCCCACCCCGGTGGCCTGGGGCGAGACCTACACCGCGCTGGATACCGGCGTGGTGGCGGCGGTGGAGAACACCCCCGAGTCGATCATGTCCGCCTCGATGCAGGAGGTCTGCAAGTACGTCAACGAGACCAACCATGTGCTTGGCCCCACGACCATCTCGATCTCGGAGCAGGTCTTCTCCAAGCTGACCGCCGAGCAGCAGCAGATCCTGCTGGACGCCGCCAAGGAGGCCTGCGTCTACGGCCGTGACCTCACCGCCGAGAGCAGCGACGCCAACTTTGCCGCTTTGAGCGACGCCGGCCTGACCGTGGTCAAGACCGACGTTGAGAGCATGAAGGGCTCGATCGACTACTCCGCCTACGCCTGCGCCCAGAGCGAGACCGGCAAGGAGATCCTGAGCCAGCTTGGCAAATAAGACGTTTTGCAGTCATTTTGCAGTGATTTTTTAGCGGGTCCGCCCCGCGCCGGCCCCCGGGCTTTGGGCGCCGGGCGGGGCGGGGCCGCAAAACCCTTGCGACAAACCGCTGCGGGCGGGAGCCCGGTTTTTAACCCCAGGCTCCCGCCCGCATTGTTGTATCTTGGTTTAAGGAGGCGTGTTTTGCATGGACACTTTCTTCAAGGTGCGCAAGGTAACGGATAAGATTTTGCAGGCCGCCATTATCATCCTGTTCCTTGTGATGTTTGGCGTGACCACCGTCAACGTGGTCATGCGCTTTATCTTTAACAGCCCTCTCAAGTTTGCCGTGGAGCTGGGCCGCTATACCTTTGCGGGCATCGTGTACCTGGGCTCGATCTTTGTGATGCGGGACGACGGGCATATCGGGCTGGACATTATCGTGGACGCGCTGCCCGGCAAGCTGAGCGTCATCGTTAAAAACTTCTCCCGGGTGCTGGTGCTGTGCTATCTGGCCCTGTTCTGCTTTGAGAGCACCCGCATGGTCATGGGCAACTGGGCCAACCGCTCCAGCACCATGCAGGTGCCCATGTCGGTGGTGTACCTGGTCATGGTGATCGGCAGCCTGGGCATGTTTATTGAGGAACTGCTGCTTTTGCTGGGCAAACAGCAAAAAAGCACCGCGAACGCCGAAGACATGGGAGGTGGCATGTAAGTATGTGGCTTATTATTGGCATCTTTTTTGTCATGCTGATCATCGGCGTGCCGGTGGCCTTTGGGGTGGGCATCTCCTCGGTGCTCTACCTGTTGATGAGCGGCAAGGACCTCATCATCGTGACCCAGCGCATCTTTGCGGGCGGCGACTCGTTTACCCTGATGGCCATCCCGCTCTTTATCTTTGCGGGCGAGATCATGAACGCCTGCGGCGTGACCAAGCGGATCGTGGGCTTTGCCAACGAACTGGTGGGCTTTATCCCGGGCGGCCTGGCCCATGTGAACATCCTGGCCTCGATGCTGTTTGCCGGGGTTTCCGGCTCCACCTCGGCCGACGTCGCCTCGATCGGCGGCATGCTGATCGGCTCGATGGACGAGGCCGGGTTTGACCGCAACTACGCCACCGCCGTTACCGCGGCTTCGGCCACCATCGGCTCGATCATCCCGCCCTCCATCCTGATGGTGCTCTATTCCTCCATCACCGGCATCTCGGTGGGCAAGCTGTTCATGGCCGGCGTGGTGCCGGGGCTGCTGGTGGGCGTCAGCCAGATGATCTACGCCTTCATCAAGGCAAAGCGCAACCCCGCTTTGTACGACGGCAACTTTAAGGTGAGCTTTAACCTCAAGCGGATGCTCAAGGCCTTTGTCAACGCGCTGCCCGCGCTGGTCATGCCGCTCATCATCATCGGCGGCATTTTGTCCGGCGTGTTTACCGCCACCGAGGCCGGCGCCATCGCGGGCGCCTACGGCCTGCTCATCGGGGTGCTGGTTTATAAGGAGTTCACCTTCAAGGGCGCGCTGCAAACCATCCTCAGCGCGGCCCGCACCTCCGGCATGACCATGCTCATTGTCTCGGGCGCCACCGCCTTTGGCTACTGCCTGGCCATCGAGAAGTTCCCCGAGCAGGTCTCCCAGCTGATCACCAGCGTTTCCTCCAACCCCAACATCCTGATGCTGCTCATGATCCTTGCCATGTCGGTGATCGGCATGTTTATGGATACCACCTCGGCCGCCATCATCATGGTGCCGATCTTCTACCCCATCGCCGAGGCCTGCGGCATCAACGGCATCCACTTTGGCATGGTCATGGTGCTCACCTTTATCCTGGGCGGCATCACCCCGCCGGTGGGCGTTACCCTGTACATTGCCACCGCCGTTGCCAAGATCAAGTTTGTGGACCTGTTAAAGGAGATGTGGCCGTTTATCCTGCTGTTTGTCATCGTGATGTTCAGCGTGGCCTATGTGCCCGGCATCTGCCTGGCCATCCCCAACATGCTTGGCTGACCCGGCCCCTCTTGCGAACCCTCAAAACACAAAAAGGCGCCCCCGGGACCCATGGGTCCCGGGGGCGCCCGCGCGTATCAGAATAAGGGAATATGCCTCAGGAAACCGAGCCGCCGTCCACGCCCAGCACTGCGCCGGTAACGTAGCTGCCCATCTCGCTGGCAAGGTACAAAAAGGCGTTGGCCACGTCCAGCGGCTCGCCCACGCGGCCCAGCGGGATGCCGGCCGAAACCCGGGCCACCATCTCCTCGGGCAGGGCGGCCACCATGTCGGTGCGGGTGACGCCCGGCGCCACCGCGTTGACCCGGATCTGATCCTTGGCCAGCTCCCGGGCCAGCGAGACGGTCAGGCCGTTGACCGCGAACTTGCTGGCGGGGTAGGCGCAGCCGGACGGCTGGCCGATCTTGGCCACCATCGAGCTGGTGTTGATGATCACGCCGCCGCCCTGGGGCTTCATGATGCGGGCCGCCGCCTGGCAGCAGACGAACACCGCGTTGACATTGAGATTGATCACATTGGTGAACTCCTCGGCGGTATAGTCGTAGAGGCTGGCGCGGGAGGAGACCCCGGCGTTGTTTACCAGGATGTCCAGGCTGCCGAACTTCTCCTTGACCGCGGCAAAGGCCGCGCCGACCGCCTCAGGGTCGCAGAGGTTCGGGCAGATGCCCATCACACGGCCCGCGTACTCGGGCAGCTGGGCCAGGGCCTTGTCCACCGTTTCCTGGCGGGAGCCGGCAATGGCGACATTGGCGCCGTTTTCCAGATACAGCTTGGCAATGGCAAAGCCAATGCCGCGGGTGCCGCCGGTAACGACGGCCGTTTTGCCTTGCAGCAGCATAAAAAAGACCTCCTGTTTGTTTGAATCAGAGATAAAGCGCCCCGCGCGCCGACGGGGGCGGGCCGGGCGGACGAACAAGAATCACACTATCCTATAGCATACCCCGAACCGGGGAGATTGTCAATCCTTTGACAAAGTAGTAAATAAAACAAGCCCGCCCAAAGCGTTTTTTGGGGCGGGCCGGCGGGAGGGCGGATCGTTCAGCAAAGGCGGGATAGGTCAGGGGGCCGGGCTCTGCTGCTTTACCGCAGGTCCCTTGCCCGGCGGGGCATTCGGCTGTCCCCATTTGGTTCGGCGGGGGATTTGTCAACAGATTCGGGTATTTTCCCGCCGGGCAAATTGTTTTGCCCGGCCGTAATGGGGGTCTGGGGGGCGAGCCCCCCAGATTGGCCCTTACTATCACCCGGCCCTGTCACCCGGCCCGGGCCAGCAGCAGCCGGGCCATTTCGGCCGGGGTTTCGGCCAGCAGGTCGGCCCCGGCGGCGGCAAGCTCGGCCCGGCCGCGGAAGCCCCAGAGCGCGCCGCAGACCGGCAGGCCGGCATTTTTGCCGGTAAACACGTCCACGTCGCTGTCACCCACCAAAAACACCCCCGGCCCGGGGGCAAGGCCCATCTCCTTTAAGAGCGAAAAGACCCCGGCCGGGTCGGGCTTGACCGGCCGCCCGGCCACAGCCCCCTGCACATGCCGGAACACCCCCGGGAAATAATGCTCCACCACCGCCTTGGCAAGGCCGTCCTCCTTGTTGGAGAGCACGCCGCACATCACCCCCGCATTTTGCAGCGCCCGCACCGCGCCGGCCGCGCCGGGGTAGGGGGCAGTCTTGTCCTCCTTGTGGGCGTCGTACCGGGCGCGGAAATCCGCCAGCACCCGGGCCTGCTGTTCGGGGGATTGGGCCTCGGGGGGCGCAAACCGGCGGCAGAGGTTGGGGATGCCGCTGCCCACAAAATGCTTGTATTCCTCCAGCGTGTGCAGCGGCCAGCCGTTCCGGGCGCAGACCCAGTTGGCGGCGTCGGCCAGATCGTCGATCGAGTTCAGCAGGGTGCCGTCCAGATCAAAAATAACCGCGCGCAGCATCTCCGATCACTTCCTTTTATACATCCAGCCGCAGCGAGGCGGCGCGGTAAAACTCTAAGCTGCGCACCCGCACCTTTTTGTAAAAGGGCAAAAGCAGCCGCAGATTGCAGCGGCCCTGCAGCTCGCTGAAGGGAGTCTGCCGGATGCTGAGGGCAAGGTCGGGCGTAAAAACGCAGAGCCGGTGCCGGGTAAAACCGCTGCTGTACTGCACCAGCAGCACCCGCCCGGCGCTCTGGCCCGCGTCCTCGGTAAAAAAGGCCTCCAGCGCCACCAGGGTCAGGGCCAGGGCGGGCAGCAGCAAAAGGCCCAGGATGGGGGTCAGGGCGGGCAGCTGCCAGGCCGATACCGCCACCAGCACAAGGCAGCCCCCCAGCAGGCTGCCCGGCAGGCCCAGAAACACCGGCAGGCTGCGCCCGTTGGCGTAAAGCCCCCGGCGCACCGGCCCCGGCAGGCGGAACTCCGGCATCAGGGCCTCCAGCAGCGCCTCCTGCCCCTTTTTGTAGACCAGGACCGGGATGTCGCCCCCGTCAAAGCTGCCGGCCGCCAGGTAGACCGGGTACCGCCGCAAAAGCCGGGCCGCCAGGGTGGTGCGCACGTCGCACACCGTTACCGCCGAGGCCCGCACCCTCCGCTCGGTGTGGGTGAGCAGCCCGCCCCGGTACAGGATGACCCCGCCGTTGCGGAACACATGGAACCGGGCGGTTTTTAACAGGCTTACCAGCAGGCTGATCCCCCACAGCACCAGCACAAGGGTAAACAGCCAGGCCACGCCGGCCGGCAAAAACAACTCGGCCAGACGCTCCAGCCGGGCAAGGTTTTTTTGGGTCAGGCTGTTCAAGCTGCCGGCCAGGTTTTCGCCCAGCAGTTCCACCGTCTGCCGGGCGCTCAGCCAGAGCAGGGCGGCGGTGGTCACCAGGTTGGCGCTCAGCATCACAAAGCCCAGCCGCTCGGCCCCGGTGGGCTTGTAAAAGCTCTGGCCCGCGCGGGTGGGCAGCAAAACCTCGGCAAGGCCGGCCGCCGCGGCCCGCGGCAGGTAAAAGGATACCTTGGGCATCGAAGCGCTCTTGGCAAAATACAGGGTCACGCGGGTGCAGCCGGCCAGCCGCAGCAGGGGCGGGCGGGCCAGTTCGACCACCGCTACCTGCCGGGGGTCCAGCCGGCGGCAGCGCCGGGCCAGCACCCCGGCGCGCAGAACAAGGCAGCCGTCCTCCAGCCGCCAGCCCGCGCAGGCCCAAAGCACCCCCGCCGCCGCGGCCAGCGCCGCCAGCAAGAGCAGCTCCTGCCGCAGCGCGCCCAGCAGGCCCGCAAGGTTCAGATGGACCAGCGGCTCAATGAGCGGCACCACGCAGAGCACCAGCATCCGCTGCATCAGCTTGAGGGAGTATACGATGTGAAAATGGCGCCAGGCCGGCCCGGGTGCGTTCTGCGTCTTCATCCGGCCGCCTTTCCGCCCAGGGCTAGGGCCAGCGCGCCGGCGTCCTCGGCCGAAAGGCCGGCCAGCACCAGCACCGCCCCGGCGCTGTGCACCGCCAGCACCCGGCAGCCCGCCCAGAGCAGCAGGGGGGTGTCGAACAGGTCCACTCCCGAGACAAACCGGGCCGGCATCCGCTTGAGGGTGCGGAAGATCAGCCCGGCCGATACCCGCAGCTCGCCCCCCGCAAAGCTTGCCCGCACGCTGCGCCCCCGCCCCAGGCAGAGCAGGGCCGACCCCGCCGCCCAAAGGCCCAAAAACACCACCCCGGCCCAAAACCCCTGCCAGAACACAAAGGCCGAAATCAGCGCGCCGGGCAGGCAGAGCCAGAGGGTGAGCACCGCGAGGCCGCGGGGCTGTAAGCGGATCTCCATGGGCGGTTCTCCTTTTTTAAGGTGTGGATGCGGGAAGGTTTGGGGCCGATCCGGGGCCAATGGCCCCAGACCCCATTTTGCCGGGCAAAAATATTTGCCCGGCAAAAAAATCGAAAGAAGGGGCAGCGCCTGGCGGGCGCCCCGCTTTTGCCGTTTGGCCGGGCCCTTATGCAAAGGCTACCGGCCCAGGCCCCAGTCCTCCATCAGGGTGTGGAAGGCGGTGTCCTTGGCAAGGCAGAGCACCTTGTCCCCCGCCAGCAGGGGGGTGTTGCCGCGGGGGATGTAGAACTCGTCCCCCCGGGTCACCGAGATGATGATGGCGTCCTGCGGCATGTGCAGCTCGGCCAGCACCTGGCCGGCGTAGGCAAAATCCGGCGGGATGGTGATCTCGGTCAGGCTGGCGGTGCCGCCGGCCATCGAGAGAAGCTGGCGGATGCGGTCGGTCTCCACCTCGCGCTCGAGCAGCCGGCCCAGGTTGTCGGTGCTCGAAACCGGGATGTCCACCCCCAGCCGCCGCAGCACCTCGGTGTTGCGGGGGTTGTTTACCCGGGCCACGGTCTTGGGCAGGCCAAACACCTTTTTGGCCAGCTGGCAGGCGATCAGGTTGGTCTCGTCGTTGCCGCTCACCGCCACAAAGGCGGCGCAGCCGGCACAGCCGGCCGCCTCCAGCGCCTCCAGGGTGGTGCCGTCCCCGCAGATCACCGGGATGTCCAGGGTGTCGGCCAGCTTTTCGCAGTAGCGCTGCTGCCGCTCGATCACAACCGGCTCGTGGCCGTGTTCCAAAAGGCTTTTGGCAAGGTAAAAGCCCACCTTGCCCCCGCCGATGATGCAAATCTTCATCCCTTCGCCCTCCCGGCCCGTCTGCCCTTTTTGCGCAAAAACCGCAGCCGGCCGCCCGCCGCGGCCGTGCTGCCCCGGGCGGGCGGGGCAAACACCCCGGTCAGCGCGTCCATGGCGGCGTTCACGGTCAGCCGGGTGGGGCAGAGGGTGGTCAGCCCAAACTCCTCGGCGTAGATCTGCTCCAGCCGCGGGTCGGCAATGCAGGCCACCGTCTGCTGTACCCCAAACACATCCCGGGCGATCTGGGCCACCATGATATTGATGCGGTCGTCGTCCGCCACCGCCGCCACCGCGTCGCAGGTCTCGATGCCGGCCTGGCGCAGCACGTCCACGTCAATGGGCATGCCCACCAGCGCCACCCCGGTAAAGGGGCGGCCCTCCAGCCCGCCCAGCTGACGCAGGTTTTCGGCGCTGGCGTCCAGCACCGACACCTCGCAGCCGCTCTCCTCCAGCCGCCGCACCAGGGCCAGGCCCGCCTGGCCGCAGCCCACAACAAGAACATTCATCCGCAAAACGCCCCCTTTTTCAAAAGCGTGTACGCCCTGATTATACCAAGCCTTTGCCAAAAGAGCAACCAAGGAAGTATCCTCTGCAAGGGTTTTGCTGGTCCAGGCCGGGCGCGGGGGAGAGCCTCGAAAGGCTTTCGGGGCAGGGGTCCTGTTGCCTTGAGAGGCTGCTCCCACGCACCCGGCCGGCGAACCTCCCTCCCCGGTTTAGACACTCCCGCAGCCAAAGCCGGCTGGCGGGCGGGGGGATTTTATGGTATAATATGCCCGATTAGCGAAGCCGAGCCAAGGCCAATATGGGGGCCTTAGCCCCCATACCCCCTTTTTGCATTTTATGGATGCGATGTTTCTGGATTATTTGCCGTTGCAAAAACTGCGAAACGTCAGACCATGCCCCTTTTTGCCGCACGGAAATTTCCGTGCGACGGGATGGGGGTCCGGGGGATGCGTCCCCCGGATCGGCCATAAAACGCGGGGGCCCATTGTTAGTATACGGCGGCTTTGCCGGGCGGATACACGCCGGTCTGGGGGCGGCGCGGGCAAAAAAGCCGCCCGGAGCGGAAAAATGCGCCCCGCTGGCTCGTATGTATAATAGACCGCCGCAAAAAAGGAGTGTTGCAGATGACCGGGCCAAATACCTTGCTGGAACTGCTCAAGGCCGTATTGATGGGCATTGTGGAGGGCATCACCGAATGGCTGCCCATCTCAAGCACCGGGCATCTGATCCTGCTGGAGCAGATGGTGCAGTTTGAACTGTCCGACGCGTTCCTCAGCATGTTCCGGGTAGTGATCCAGCTGGGGGCCATCTTAGCGGTGGTGCTGCTCTACTTTGACCGGCTCTGGCCCTTTACCGCCGACGCCTCGGCCCACTACACAAAGCCGGGCGCCTGGGCGCTCTGGGGCCGCATCTTAGTGGGCAGCCTGCCCGCCGCGGTGCTGGGCCTTCTGCTGGACGACTGGCTGGACGCCCATCTCTACAACTACTGGGTGGTGGCCGCCATGCTCATCCTCTACGGCATCCTGTTTTTGGTCATCGAGCGCCGGCCCCGCCGCCCCCGCATCAGCCGCATCGGGCAGCTGACCCTGCAGGACGCGCTGATCATCGGCTTTTGGCAGGTGCTGGCCATGGTGCCCGGCACCAGCCGCAGCGGGGCCACCATCGTGGGCGCGCTGCTGCTGGGGGCCAGCCGGCCGCTGGCCGCCCAGTTCACCTTCTTTTTGGCGGTGCCGGTAATGTTTGGGGCCAGCGGGCTCAAGCTGGTCAAGTTTTTTGCGGCGGGCGGCGCGCTGACCGGGCTGGAGATCGGGGTGCTGGTCACCGGCATGGCGGTGGCCTTTGCGGTAAGCCTTGTGTCCATCGGGTTTTTGATGAACTATGTTAAAAAGCATAACTTCAGGGCCTTTGGCTGGTACCGCATTGCGCTGGGCAGTCTGGTGCTGATGGTGGCGGTGCTGCAAAAGGTTCTGTTTTAACAAAGAAAAACACAGGGCCGCCGGGGAGGCTTTCCCCGGCGGCCCAAATGGTTCCAGGCCTGCCGCTTTGGGTCACCCGTTGTTTTGCGCGGCCGCGCGGCCGGCCTTGCGGGGCCGCGGCAGATGCCTGCCCCAGGGGCTGGCCCGCTGCTCGCAGGGGGCCGGCCGGCGGGGGGCGGGGGCGCCTTCCCGGCGCTGGTGGACGAATTTCCAGATCCACTGCCCGTCGGTGCCAATATAGCCTTCCCCAAACTCGATGCTGTTGATTTGGGCCACCCCATGGTCAAAGGCGCAGGCAAAAAAGAGCCCGCCTTCCCGCAGGCGGTCGTCCTCCGGGGAGGGCCAAACGGACCAGGGGTCGCCGCCCTGCCGATCCACATAGCGCCAGCCGCCCTTCTCATAGATGGCGCAAAGCCCATCGTGGAAGGTGTATTCCCCCGTGCCGCCCCGAAAAAAAGACCCATGGTCTATCCCCCGCACAAAAGCAGTGTCCCCCTCGGGGGTCACAAAGCGCATCTGTATTTCCTGCCGGTCCTCAAGCCGGACTTCGATCCCCACTGCTGCCAGTCCCTCGCTGAAATCGTAGGCCTGATCATACACCGCCGGGATCACCATCCGGCCGGAGAGATCGATATAGCCCCATTTCCCGTCAAGCATGACCGCCGCCCGCCCCTCCGAGAAGTTATTTGCCCGCTCAAACCGGGGCGGGATGGCCCATTCGCCCTGCCCGTTCAAAAAGCCGTACCGGCCGTTCAGAGAAACGGCCAGCAGACCCTCGCAAAAGCAAAGGGGCGGCTCGCCGTCCCACTCCCGCGAGCGCCGCAGGGACTCCGTGTCCAGCAGGATGCCGCTGGCCAGCAGGCTGCCCTGCATGTTTAGGATGTCCACCGGCAGCTGTTCGGCCCCCGGCTCGTACACATACCGCACGACCTTTTCATCCCCGGGAAGCTCGATCATCTCGGGATACTGCCACTCGAACATCACATTGCCCCATGGGTCGATGATGCCCTCAAGATCAGGCGTCTGAATCTTTAGGATGACCATCGCATAGCCGTTATAAAAGGCGCCGGCGCTGGCAAACCGGGGCGGGATGGCCCACTCGCCGCGGGTGGAGATATATCCATAGCAGAGGCTGCCCCGCCGCCTGGCGGCATGCAGGATGCCGTTGGCCGTGGGCGCGGCCGGGGGATAGACGTTGTAAAAACTGCCAAGGCCGGGGACCTCCACCCGCTGGCCGGTCTCAGAGATCAGAAAATAAGAGGTTCGGGTTCTGGTCCTTCCCGGGGCCAGCTCGTAAGAGCTGCCGTGACTGACCGGGTAAAGACAGGCCGCCTCGGGCTGGGCGTACCGGGCGATATACTCCGCCCCCGGCAGCTTTTGACCGGCCGGGGCGAGCGGCGTCTGGCTGGGGGAGGGGGCCGGCCCTGCCGGCGAACAGGCATCCGCGGCCAGGGTGGCCAGAATAAGCAGCAGAAAGGCGGCCAGGGCAAACGGCAGAAGCCGCCTTTGGCCGGATGATCCGGGCGTCATAAGCATTCCCCCTTTTTTAAAACAGCGGCAAAATGCGGTGGTGGGTAAGAAACAAAAGGAATATCCCGATCCAACTGGAAGCCTCCCGCATCCATTGTACCAGCCCGGCCCGGCGGGGGCAAGGAGCCGCGGCAGCAGGGGGCGGCCGCAGTGCAAGGGGTTCGGCGAAAGGTGTGCGGAGCCAAGCGCCGCCCGGCGGGGAGGCTTGCATTGGCCGGTCAAAAACGGTATACTATTCCGCGCGAGAGGCGAAAAAACAAGAAACAAGTGTGTTTTGCAAACACATCTTTGCAGGATGGGAGGAAGAGCCCTATGGCCGAACAGTCCGAGCGGGAAAAATATCTGGAGGCCTATTACGACCGCCGGCGTGCAAAACTGGAGCGGGAGCTTGCCCGGCTGGAAACCGAGCGGGAAAAGGTCATTGCCCGGGAACAGCGCCGGGCGGCCGCTCTGCGGCGGGACATCGCCGGGGTGCCGGGGCATTTTGCCCACGGGCTGAACATCTATAAGCTGTTTTGGGTCTTTTTGATCTGCTGCTTTTTGGGCGTGGTGCTGGAAACCGTGTTTGTGTTTGTTACCACCGGGGTGCTCATGCAGCGCACCGGCCTTGTGTGGGGCCCCTTTAACCTCATCTATGGGTTTGGCGCGGTGCTGCTTACCGTATTTTTGTTCCGGCTCGGGGGCAAAAACGACCGCTGGATCTTTGCCGGCGGCGCGCTGATCGGCGGCGCGTTCGAGTATTTTTGCAGCTGGCTGCAGGAGACGGTGATCGGCACGGTGAGCTGGGATTACAGCGGGATGCCCTTTAACCTCAACGGCCGCATCAACCTGCTCTACTGCTTTTTCTGGGGGCTTTTGGGGCTTGTGTGGGTCAAGGAGCTCTATCCCCGCATCTCGGGCTGGATCGAGCGGCATGTGCCCAACGCCATCGGCGTCTCGCTAAGCTGGGTGCTGGCGGCGTTTATGCTGGTCAACAGCCTGGTCAGCGGCGGGGCGGTGCTGCGCATGGCCCAGCGGTACGAGGGGGTGCCCGCCGCCAGCGGCTGGCAGCAAAAGTTTGACGAGCGCTTCCCGGACGAACGGCTTGCGCGCATCTTCCCCAGCATGGTGCATGTGGAATAACCGCGCCGCGCAAAAAACCGGCCGCACCCATCGCGATGGGTACGGCCGGGACAGAACATGATTTGCGGCGCCTTTTAAAAGCCCCGCCGGGAAAAGGGGACAAGCGGGGGAGAGGCGGCCTGCAAGGGGCACAGGAATCCCCGCGGCGGGGCGCCCCTTTAAGAGACCTCCAGCTTGCGGCGGATGTACTCGGGCACCTCGCCGATGGGCAGCTCCAGCGCCACCGCCAGCTCGCCGTGCAAAAGCTCCTGGGCGCGGCGCAAAAGCTGCTGCTCGGCCCGGCTGGGCTTGCGGCCCCGCTTTTGCTGGGTCTGGCTGCGCTGGTGCACCGTCTTGATCAGGCAGACAAGGTCCTCGCAGCGGTGGGTATCCAGCCGGGAGCGGAAATGCTCGGCGGCCAGGCGGGGGTTCTCGATGGCGCAGTCGTCCTCCTCGATCTGGGGGATGCTCTCCACCAGCCGTTCGGCCTGC
This sequence comes from uncultured Oscillospiraceae bacterium, assembly GCA_910579545.1. Classification (GTDB taxonomy): domain Bacteria; phylum Bacillota; class Clostridia; order Oscillospirales; family Ruminococcaceae; genus UBA7177. The sequence goes on from CAJTVI010000008.1 coordinate 50,731, forward strand.
TGGCGGGTGAGCACCGGGCGCATGAACACCCGGGTGTTCACAGGGATCTGGATGGTGCCCACCCCGTACAGCGGCACAAGCTTGTAGTAAAGGGTCACCCCGTCCGACGAGGGCAGGCCGTCCGGCACACCCACGTCCTCCACCCGGCAGACGCCCGTGTTGGCATACACGATAAGCTCCCCTGCTTGAAACATGATCTCCCTCCTGCGGGGAATCCCGCGCTGATCGCCGCCGCCCGCCGGGCATGCGGCCCTGTGATATGACCGGTATAGAACCATTTTACCACAGTTTTTGTTGGAATGTAAGCGATTTTTTCGCAAAGAGGGGCAAAAAATCCGATTAAGCAGGGGCTTTGCGGGCCGGAGGCGCTCAGCAGTCCTCGCAGGCAAGGATGCAGCCGGACAGGCGCAGGTAGCACCCGCTGGAATACTGCTCGTGCCGCTGGGGGTTGCCGGCCGAGGCCAGCAGGTCCCGGCAGGCCTCGGGGTCGGCCAGGATCTCCCGGGCCTGCTGGTCGATCGAGGGCCAGTTGTCCCAAAAGCGCTGGCGGGTCTTCAGATCCTTTTCGCCCAGCCAGTCCTCCACGCAGCGGCTGATCTCGTCGTCGGCGGGGGCGGCGGGGTTATCCTCGGCCCAGTCCAGCATGCCGCAGGCCGCCACCACGGTTTTCAGCGAGACCCCCGCCTCCCCCTGGCCGTAGCAGACGCACTGCTCCAGCGCGGCGTGCAGGCCGTCCTGGTCCCAGCCGGGCTGCGGCGCAGAGGAGGGGCAGGGCAAACAGCCGCTCAGAGCGGCGGCAAGGGCCAGCGCCAGCCCAAGGCAGGCCGCGCGGCTCAGGATTTTTTGTTTCATACCTAAACACTGTCCTTTCGTAATGGGTCGGCGCCGGGCCGGGCAGGCCTGCCGCGGCGCCTTTAGCAGAGGGGGGCCGAACCCGGACCGGTTTTGCCGCAGCACACAGGCGCGCATGCTGCGTCACCGCTCTTGCCAAGCCACCAAGGCTTGGCTGCAAGCGCTTCCTTGCCTGCCCACCCGTGTGCTGGGGCAAAACTGCGAAGCACTTTTCGGCGAGGGATTTTTGAGCGATTTTTGGTGCGGACGACGCAGGCAGGCTGACGCCTGCCGAGGAGGACAAGCCAAAAAGCGCCAAAAAGACCCGCCGAAAAGCGGCCTGGGTTCGACTCCCCTCTGCTTTAGTGTATGCGGCCGCCGCCCGGCGGGTTTGGCGGGCCGCAAAACCCGGGCATTTGCAGCCCTTGGCCGGGCAAAGCGCTGCCCTAAAACAAGAAAAGAGGAATAGGTATGCAGGCGTATCTCACCGATCTGTTTGGCTTTCTCTCTGCTTCGCCCAGCCGGTACCACGCGGCGCTGGAATGCGCGGCCCGGCTGCGGGCGGCCGGCTTTGTTCCCCTGCGGGAGACCTCCCCCTGGGCGCTCAGGCCCGGCGGGGCCTACTATGCCGCACGGGGCGGCGCAAGCGTCATCGCCTTTCGGCTGCCGGCCGGGCCGCTGCAAAGCTGGCGGATCACCGCCGCCCACAGCGACAGCCCCACCTGGCGCATCAAGTGCGGCGGCCGCCCCGCCCAGGACGAGGTCTACGCCCGGCTGGTCACCGAGGGGTACGGCGGCATGAACATGGCCTCCTGGCTGGACCGGCCGCTCACGGCGGCGGGCCGGGTGCTGCTGCGCACCGAAGAGGGGGTCGAGAGCCGCGCGGTGTACCTTGACCGGGACCTGCTGACCATCCCCAGCCTTGCCATCCATCTGGACCGGGAGCGCAACAAGGGCCACAGCTACGACCCCCAAAAGGAGCTGCAGCCCCTTTACAGCCTGGCCGGCGCGCCCGGCCTGCCCGACCTGCTGGCCGGGGAGCTGGGGGTAAAGCCGGAGGAAATTCTGGACATGGACCTCGAACTCTGCGCCCGGCAGGCCCCGGTGCTGCTGGGCCCGCAGGGCGAGTTCATCCAGGCCCCCCGGCTGGACGACCTGGAATGCGCCTGGGGCACCCTGGCCGGCTTTTTGGCCGCGCCGCCCCTGCCCGATACCGGCGCGGTGTGGTGCCTGTTTGACAGCGAGGAGATCGGCAGCGGCACCATGCAGGGGGCCTCGGGCAGCTTTTTGCCGGATGTGCTCACCCGGGCCGCGGCCGCGCTGGGCCTTGGGGAGGACGCCCGCCGGGCCGCGCTGGCCGGCAGCACCGCCCTCAGCGCCGACAATGCCCACGCCCGCCACCCCAATTTTGCCGAAAAGAGCGACCCCCAAAACCTTGTAAAGCCGGGCGGCGGGGTGGTGCTCAAGTACAGCGCCAGCCAAAAATACACCACCACCGCCGTGACCGGCGGGCTGTTCCGGGCCGTCTGCCAGCGGGCCGGGGTGCCGGTGCAGGTGTTTGCCAACCGGGCGGACATGCCGGGCGGCAGCACCCTGGGCCACCTGCTCAGCGCCCAGGTAAGCATCCCCATGGCCGACGTGGGGCTGGCCCAGCTGGCCATGCACTCCTGCGTGGAAACCGCCTCGTCCCGGGACGCCGGCTGGCTGCTGGACGCCATGACCGCCTGGTACGCCGCCGACTTTACCTGCACGGCGGACGGCGCGTATACCCTGCGGGGGTAAGCAAAAAGGAGGCCCCATGACCGACCAACTCCGCGCCCGGCTGGCCGCCCTGGCCGACCCCGGCTACCGCGCCTTCCAGCAGCCGCTGCTGCCGGGGGTGGAAGACATGCTGGGCGTGCGGCTGCCGGCGCTGCAAAAAATCGCCGCCCGGCTGGCAAAGGAGGGCTGGCAGGCCGAGCTTGCCGCCTCGGACCAGACCTTTGAGGAGCGGATGCTGCGCGGGCTGGTGCTTGGCCGGCTTGCGGGCACACCGGCACAAATCCTGCCGATGGTGCGGGAGTTTTTGCCGGCGATCGACAACTGGTCGGTCTGCGACAGCTTCTGCGCTGGGTTTAAAATAGCAAAAATATACAAAGAGGAAATCTTTGCCTTTGCCGCCGAATGCGTCGCCAGCCCCGCGGAGTACACCGCAAGGGTGGGGGCGGTGCTGCTGCTCTGGTACTATGCCGGCCCCGAGTACCTGCCCCGCAGTTTGGCGGCCTACCGGCGGCTGACCTGCCCGGCCTTTTACGCCCGGATGGCGGCGGCCTGGGGGTACTCGGTGTTTGCGGCCGCCGGCTTTGAGCAGACGGTCGCGGCCATGCAGGCGGCCGGGCTGGAGGACGCGGTTTGGAACAAGGCGCTGCAAAAAATGCGGGAGAGCCGCCGCATCACCCCCGCCCAAAAGCAGTGGTGCAAAGAGCACAAGCGGCGGTGAGCGGCCCCTGCAAAATACAAATTGGAATATTGCATTAAAATATTACAGAAGAGCGGGATAAAAGGCGGGGTGCGGCCCCGCAAAGCGATGGCGCGCAGCCCCGCCCCGGGCAGGGGAGGGGCAGGCGAAAGCTTGGGCGGGCAAAGCGGATCGCCGCAGAGCGGCGGTTTTGGGGCCGGGGCCGGAGAGGGGCTTGGGCCGTCCCGCCCGGCCAGGCCAGCGATCAGGCCCGGGCGCAGGGACGCTCTGATTTTTCAAGAAGCTTTGGGGAGGGGATGGGGCAATGGAAGTGGGCCGGTTTGCGCCCTCGCCCTCGGGGCGGATGCATCTGGGCAACCTCTTTTGCAGCCTGCTGGCCTGGCTGAGCGCCAGGAGCGCCGGCGGGCGGGTGGTGCTGCGCATCGAGGACCTCGACCCCCTGCGCTGCCCCCGCGCCTTTGCCGACGAGATCGAGCGGGACCTTGGCTGGCTGGGCCTTTTTTGGGACGAGGGCGGCAGCCTGGGCGGGCCGCGCGGCCCCTACTACCAGCAGGAGCGCACCGCCCTGTACGCAAAGGCCTGCGGGCTGCTGGCCGGGCGGGGCCTTGCCTACCCCTGCTTTTGCAGCCGGGCCCAGCTGCACGCGGCCAGCGCCCCCCACCGGGAGGACGGCGCGCCGGTCTACCCGGGGACCTGTCGCGCCCTCACCGAGGCCGGGCGGGCCGAAAGGGCCAAAACCCGCCCGCCGGCCCTGCGGCTGATGGTGCCAAACGAGACAGTGGCCTTTACCGACGGCCATCTTGGCCGGTATGCCGAAAACCTCGCCAGCGACTGCGGCGATTTTATCCTGCGCCGGTCGGACGGGGTGCACGCCTACCAGCTGGCGGTGGTGCTGGACGACGCGGCCATGGGGGTCACCCAGGTGGTGCGCGGGGCCGACCTGCTCTCCAGCACCCCCCGGCAGATTTACCTCTACCGTCTGCTGGGCCTGCCCGTCCCCCGCTTTTACCACCTGCCGCTGCTGACCGACGCCGAGGGCCGCCGGCTCTCCAAGCGGGATGGGGACGTGAGCCTTGAGCGGCTGCGGCAAAAATACACCCCCGAGGAGGTGGTAGGCCGGCTGGCCTTTTTGGCCGGGCTGCAGCCCGCGCCCGCCCCCCGCACGGCCCAAAGCCTTGTGGAGGGCTTTGCCTGGGAAAAGGTGCCCAGGGAGGACGTCCGCATCCCCAAGGGGCTGTTTTGAGCGGGGGAATGCTTTTGCCACCCCTCCGCGCCGGTTTTGCCGTAAGTTTCTCTTGACAAGGGGCAAACTATGGGGTATCCTTGTTTTTAGAAAGGCTACACCCCCCGGGGGTGGGGTATAGCGCACAGCCGCACAAGCGCCGCCCTTGCACCCATGCAGGGCCCGCAAAACGCGGCCCTTGCAAAACACGGCGGCCGCACAGGAGCGGTGTGTATGCCAGTGCAAACACGGCCGCCGCGCAAACACCACCCCCCAATACCCTCCCGGAAAGGAGCAGATCCCCATGCATCAATCCGCCCAGCAATATTCGGTCACCGGTATGAGCTGCGCCGCCTGCAGCGTCCATGTGGAAAAGGCGGTGGCCGCCCTGCCGGGGGTCAAGAGCGTTTCGGTGAGCCTGCTTACCAACAGCATGGCGGTCGAGGCCGAGCCCGGGACCACCCCGGACCAGATCATCGGGGCGGTCCAGGACGCGGGCTACGGCGCGGCGCTGCGCGGCGCGCAAAACGCGGCGGCCGCGGCCGCCGCCCCGGCAAACGACCCCCTGGCCGATACCGAGACCCCGGCCCTCAAGCGGCGGCTCATCGCGTCCCTCTGCTTTTTGGTGCCGCTCATGGTGCTCACCATGGGCCACATGGTGGGCATCCCCACCCCCGGCTTTCTGGCCGGGGAGCAAAACGCCGCCAACTTTGCGCTGGCCCAGCTGCTGCTTACCCTGCCGGTGCTGCTGATCAACCAAAAGTTCTTTGTCAACGGGGCCAAGGGGCTCTGGCGGCGGGCCCCCGGCATGGACGCGCTGGTGGCGCTGGGGGCCGGGGCGGCGGTGGTCTACGGGGTGTTCGCCATGGCCCAGATCAACTACGGCATGGGCCACGGCGACGCCGCGCGGGTGCACACCTACCTGCACGACCTCTATTTTGAGGCCGCCGCCATGATCCTCACCCTTATCACGGTGGGCAAGATGCTGGAGGCCCGCAGCAAGGGCAAAACCACCAGCGCCCTGCGGGGACTGATGGACCTGGCCCCCAAAACCGCCACCGTCCTGCGCGGCGGGCAGGAGCTCACCATCCCCATTGCCGAGCTTGTGCAGGGCGATGAGTTCGTGGTGCGCCCCGGCGAGAGCATCCCGGCCGACGGGGTGGTGGAGGAGGGGGAGAGCGCGGTCAACGAGGCGGCGCTTACCGGCGAGAGCCTGCCGGTGGATAAGGCCGCCGGCGATGCGGTGAGCGCCGCCACCCTCAACCAGTCCGGCTTTCTGCGCTGCCGGGCCACCCGGGTGGGGCAGGATACCACCTTAAGCCAGATCATCCAGATGGTGCAGGACGCCGCGGCCGGCAAGGCCCCCCTTGCCAAGATCGCGGATAAGGTCTCGGGCGTCTTTGTGCCGGTGGTCATCTCGATCGCGCTGGTCACCGCCCTCGGCTGGCTGGCCGCGGGGCAGACGGTAAGCTTTGCGCTGGCCCGGGGCATCTCGGTGCTGGTGATCAGCTGCCCCTGCGCGCTGGGGCTCGCCACCCCGGTGGCCATCATGGTGGGCAGCGGCATGGGGGCCAAAAACGGCATCCTGTTTAAGACCGCCGCCAGCCTGGAGGCCGCCGGCCGGGTGGGCACCGTGGTGCTGGACAAAACCGGCACGGTCACCGCCGGCAAGCCCGAGGTCACCGACCTTGTCTGCGCCGAAGGGGTCAGCGAGGAGCAGCTGCTGGCCCTTGCCGCGGCGCTGGAGGCCAAAAGCGAGCATCCGCTGGCCCGCGCCGTGCTGGAGCAGGCGGCGGCCAGGGGCATCGCCCCCGCCGGGGCGGACGGCTTTGAGGCGCTGCCCGGCCACGGCCTGCGCGGGGTGGTAAACGGCCGCGCGGCGGTGGGCGGCAACGCCGGCTTTGTGGCAAAGGCCGCCCCGCTGGGCGGTTTACAGGCGGCGGGGGAGGCCCTTGCCGCCGAGGGCAAAACCCCCCTCTACTTTGCAGTGCAGCCGGAAGGCGCGGCCGGGCCGGGGGATGCGGCCGCGGGTGACCTTAGCGCGGCCGCCTGCCCCATCCAAACCGACGCCCCCGGCGGCATGCGGCCGCTGGGCATCATCGCGGTGGCGGACGTGGTCAAGCCCACCAGCGCCGAGGCCATCCGCCAGCTGCAGGGCATGGGGGTGCGGGTGGTCATGCTCACCGGCGACAACCAGCGCACCGCCGAGGCCATCGGCCGGCAGGTGGGGGTGGACGCGGTGGTGGCCGGGGTGCTGCCCGCCGGCAAGGAGGCCGAGGTGCGCCGCCTGTCCGCCCATGGGGACGTTGCCATGGTGGGGGACGGCATCAACGACGCCCCGGCCCTTACCAGCGCGGCGGTGGGCATCGCCATCGGCGCGGGGGCGGACGTTGCCATCGACGCGGCCGACCTTGTGCTGATGAAAAGCGACCTGCTGGACGTGCCGGCGGCCATCCGGCTCTCCCGCGCGGTGGTCACCAACATCCACCAAAACCTCTTCTGGGCCTTTTTGTACAACAGCCTGGGCATCCCGCTGGCCATGGGCCTGTTTGCCCGGTGGGGCCTGGTGCTCAACCCCATGTTCGGCGCGGCGGCCATGAGCCTTTCCAGCTTCTGCGTGGTCACCAACGCTCTGCGCCTCAACCTCTTTGACCTGCACAGCACCAAGCGCGACCATAAGCGCCGCGCCGCGGATACCAAGAAAAAAGGAGAGACGACCATGACAAAAACACTCAAGATCGAGGGCATGATGTGCCCCCACTGCTCCGGCCGGGTCGAAAAGGCCCTCAACGCCCTCGAGGGGGTCACCGCCAGCGTAAACTTAGAGGCCGGCACCGCCGCCGTGACCTGCCCGGACGGCTTTGACGCCGCCGCCCTCAAACAGGCGGTGGAGGACGCGGGCTACACCGTAACGGCGGTGGAATAATGCAGGCGGACAAGCAAGCGGTCACCCGGCTGATCAAGACCGCCCGCGGCCAGCTGGACGGGGTGCTGCGCATGATCGAGGAGGACCGCTACTGCCTGGACATCGCCGGCCAGCTGGCCGCGGCCCAGGCCATCCTCAAAAAAGCGAACCGCGAGGTGTTGCAGGCGCATCTGGAGCACTGCGTGGCCGACGCGGCCGACAGCCAGAACGCCCGGGAAAAGATCGCGGAATTGGTGGACATTTTTGACAAGATGACCCGGTAGGCGGGCGAAAAAGCCGCCCCCGCGCCCCAGGCGGGCGGAAAAAAGCAAAAAGGGAGCGCCGCGGAAAAATCCGCGGCGCTCCCTTTTGGATGTGAAGGTTTATTTTTCCGCCGGCTGCGCGGGGGCGTCCTCCCAGCGGTTGTAGAGGTTTGCCAGCACCGCGCCCGAGATGTTGTGCCACACCGAGAAGATCGCGCCCGGCACGGTGGCCATGGCAAGGTCCGGGAAGGCGGTGCCGGCCAACGAGGTGGCGAGGCCGGAATTCTGCATGCCGATCTCCACCGAGAGGGCCTTGGCCTTGGGCACGCTCAGGTGCAGCAGCTTGCCGAGGCCAAGGCCGCAGGCGTAGCCCAACAGGTTATGCAGGATCACCACCACAAACACGATGGCGCCGGTGGTAAGGATCTTTTCGGCGTTGTGCGAGACCACCGCCGCCACGATCAGGCAGATGGCCACCACCGACACCGAGGGCAGCACCTTGACCAGCTTTTGGGTAAACTGCCCAAACAGCTTGTTGATCACAAAGCCCAGCACAATGGGGATGATGACCACCTGCACGATGGATTTGAACATGCTCAGGATGTCCACCGTAACGGTGGTGCGCAGCAGAAGGTAGGTGATGGCCGGGGTGAGGAAGGGGGCCAGCAGGGTGTTTACGCTGGTCATGCCCACCGAGAGGGCCACGTCCCCCTTGGAAAGGTAGGTGATCACGTTGCTGGAGGTGCCGCCCGGGCAGGTGCCCACCAGCACCACGCCGGCCAGCAGCGCCGCGTCCAGCCGGAAGGTCACCCCCAGCAGCCAGGCCAGCAGCGGCATGATGGTAAACTGGGCCACGCAGCCAAGGATGATGTCCTTGGGGCGGGTGAACACCAGCTTAAAGTCCTCCAGCCGCAGGGTAAGCCCCATACCGAACATCACCACCATCAGCAGGTAGTTGACCCACCCGGTCTGGATCCACAAGCAGCTTGCCGGCACAAACAGGGCCAGCGCCGCCACCGCCAGCACGATAAACGCCATGTACCTGCCAAAAAAATCGCTGATCTTTTCCAATGCTTTCATCTTTCAGATTCCTCCCTCTTGTTTTTGACCCTGACGCCCCGCCGCAAAAAGGGTACCCCGCCGCAAATCGGCCCGGCAAAGCCCGGCCGCAGCGCCCAAAAGCCTGCCGCAAAACAAAAGCGCCCCTGTCTCTCAAAGAGACAAAGGCGCACACCTCTGCGGTACCACTCTTCTTGCCGGCAAAACCCGGCCGCTCTGCCCATATCCAGCAATATGGGATAGGATAACGGCTATCGACCGTCTGGGCTTACTTGGCCCGCCGTGCAAAAAGCCCGGCCGGGCGGTTTGGCCCAAAAGCTCGGAGGGGATCTTCACGGGCCTGCTCCGGCTGCCTTGCACCGGCCGGCAGCTCTCTTGCCGGGCTGTAAAAACAGCCCCTTGTCAGCACAGCCCCGCTACTCTTCCTCGTCAACGCGGTGTCATATCGCCCCCTACTTTACCACCATGCCGGCGGCTTGTCAAGCAAAAATTGGCGCGGGGAGTGTCCGCTGCAAGGGTTTTTGCCGGCACAGGTCGGGGGCGGGGGAGAGTCTCGAAAGGCTTTCGGGGCAGGGGCCCTGTTGCCTTGAGAGACTGCTCCCACGCACCCGGCCGGGGAGACGGCAGGCGTCTTTGCCCGCCGCCGCACCTGAAAGATAAATCCCCGCCGCGCGGAGGATTCCGCGCGGCATAAGGGGGTCCAGGGGGATTGCATCCCCCTGGATCGGCCTCAAACGGCCCTGTCCGCCTTTTTGCGCAGCCAGGCGTAATAGCCAAAGCCCACGGCGTCGGCCAGCACCCAGCCGATGGGCACCGCCGCCCAGATGGCCGTTACCCCAAAGGCGGGCAGCGGGGCCAGCGCGTAGGCCAGCGCCACCCGGGTGCCCAGCGAGACGATGGTGAGCACCAGCGACATGCCCGGCCGCTCGATGGCGCGGTAGTAGCCGTAGAGCAAAAACAACAGCCCGATGCCCCAGTAAAACAGCCCCTCGATGCGCAGGTACCGCGCGCCGATGGCAAGGATCTCGGTCTCCTCCCCGCCCACAAATATCGCCAGCAGCTGCGGCGCAAGGGCGCACACCAGCGCGCTGACCGTGCAGCCGGCCGCCGCTGCTACCGTCACCGCGCTGCGCACCCCCTGCCGGATGCGCTCAGATTTGCCCGCGCCGTGGTTTTGGGCAATAAAGGTGGAAAAGGCGTTGCCAAAATCCTGCATGGGCATATAGGCAAAGGAATCGATCTTGACCGCGGCGGCAAAGGCCGCCATCACGGCCGGGCCAAAGCTGTTTACCAGCCCCTGCACCATCAAAATGCCAAAGTTCATTACCGATTGCTGCAGGCTGGTCAGCACCGAGGCCGCGCCCAGGGCCGCCGCGGTCCGCCGGTTCCAGCGCCAGTGCCGCCTGGCCGGCCGCAGCTGGGCAAAGCGGGCGAGGGTGTAGGCCGCAATGCCCGCCGCCGCGGCCCACTGGGCAAGCACGGTGGCCGCCGCCGCGCCCCGCACCCCCCAGCCCAGCCCCAGCACGAACCAGAGGTCCAGCACCAGGTTGCCCACCGCCGAGCAGGCCAAAAAGGCCAGCGGCACGGCCGAGTTGCCCACCGCCCGCAAAAGGCAGGCAAAAAAGTTGTAAAGGAAGGTTGCCAAAATGCCCCAAAAGATGATCTCGAGGTATTCTTTGATGAGGGGGTAGACCGGTCCCGGCACCTGCAAAAGCCGCAGGATGGGCCGCAAAAGCGCAAAGGAGCCAAGATTCAAAAGCAGGGCGGCCAGCGCGATCATCCAAAAGGCGTGGGCGATGCTGCGGCAAAGACCCTCGGCATCCTTTGCGCCGTACCGCATCGAGAACACCGCCCCGCTGCCCATGCACAGCCCCAGCAGAACCGAGGTCAAAAAGGTCATCAGGGTAAAGGCCGAGCCCACCGCCGCCAGGGCGTTCGGCCCCAAAAACCGGCCCACCACCATGGTGTCGGCAATATTGTAGCACTGCTGCAGCAGGTTGCCCGCCATCATGGGCAGCGCAAAGCGCAGCATCGAGCCCGGGATGCTGCCCTGGGTAAGGTCGAGGCTGCGGGACATGGGGACCCTCCTTTCCCAAAAGATGTTCTTTCTTTTGTCACATTTATACCGTATAATAGCATACAAACAGCGGCGCGGGCAAGGCGGGCCGCAAGACCGGCCGGGCCTTTTTTGCAAAAAACGCTCCGGCCGCAAGTGGGGAGAAAGACGGCATGGCAAACGAAAAGATCCTGATCGTGGACGACGACAAAAACATCTGTGAGCTTTTGCGGCTCTATCTGGCCAAGGAGGGCTACGAGACCGCCATGGCCTACGACGGCGAGGCCGCGGTGTCGGCCTTTGAGAGCGAAAAGCCGGCCTTGGTGCTTTTGGACATCATGATGCCCAAAATGGACGGCTGGGAGGTCTGCCGGCGCATCCGGGCGGGCAGCGACGTGCCGGTGATCATGCTTACCGCCAAGGGCGAAACCTTTGACAAGGTGCTGGGCCTGGAGCTTGGGGCGGACGACTATGTGGTCAAGCCCTTTGACGCCAAGGAGGTGGTGGCCCGCATCAAGGCGGTGCTGCGCCGCTGCGCCGCCGCCCAGAAAAGCCCGGACGGGGTGCTCAGCTATGACAACCTCAGCCTGGACATGAGCCGCTACGAACTGCGGGTGCGCGGTAAGGTGGTGGAGGCCCCGCCCAAGGAGCTGGAGCTGCTGAGCTATCTGGCCGGCCACCCCAACCGGGTGTTTACCCGGGACCAGCTGCTGGACGAGGTGTGGGGGTTTGAGTACTATGGCGATTCCCGCACCATCGACGTGCACATCAAGCGCCTGCGCGAAAAGCTTGAGGGGGCCTCGGACCAGTGGGGGCTCAAGACCGTGTGGGGCGTGGGCTACAAGTTTGAAGTGAAAGAGTGAGGCGCCGTGCGAAAAAGCATCAGTTCGATGTATTTTTCCACCACCGCCGTGCTGCTGATCGCCAGCATCACGGTGATGGGGCTGATCCAGATGTATCTGGTGATCGAGTACTTTGCCGGCGAGCGCAAAAAGGCCCTGAGCGTGGTGGCGGACGTGGCCGCCGGCCAGCCCCAGGCCCTGGCCCACAGCGCCGAGCTGAAGGAGGCGCTGGCCGGCCGGCCGGAGCTGGCCGAGACCCTGCGCCAGAGCATCGCCCTCATCAGCCGCAGCAGCAGCACGGTGGTGATGCTGGTGGGGCCGGACGGCCGGCTGCTGCTTTGCAGCGAGGGGCCAAACTGCCCCCACAGCCAGATCGTTGTGCCGGCCAGCGTGCTGGCCCGGGTGGAGCAGGACTCCGCCTATTTTGAGCTGGGCACCTTAGACGGCGCGCTGGAAAAAAGCTGCTACACCGCCGCCCGCGCGCTGGGCGGGGACGGGCAGGCCGGCTATGTGTTTGCCAGCGATACCGCCGACGCGCTGGGCATCTTTTTTGGGGATATGTTTTCCAGCTTTGTGCTCAGCGGCGGGCTGATGCTGCTGATCTCGAGCGTTTTGAGCATCCTGTTTACCAACCGGCTCACCGGGCCGCTGCGCCGCATTGCCGAGGCCGCCCGGCGGTTTGGCGACGGGGATTTCAGCGTGCGGGTGCCGGTGACCGGCGACGACGAGGTGGCCCAGCTCTCGGTGACCTTTAACGCCATGGCCCGCAACCTGGAGGCCATCGACTCCAGCCGCGCCAGCTTTATGGGCAACATCGCCCACGAGCTTCGCACCCCCATGACCACCATCAAGGGCTTTATCGACGGCATGCTGGACGGTACCATCCCCCCCGAGATGCGCCAGCACTACCTGGCCCTGGTAAGCCAGGAGGTGGGCCGGCTGGCCCGGCTGACCCAGAACATGCTGGACATCACCAAGTTGGAGGCGGGCGAGTACCAGGTAAACGCCCGCAGCTACGATGTGTGGGAGACCCTGACCGGGGTGGTGTTCGCGGCCGAGCAGCGCATCGAGGAGGCCGGGGTGGAGCTGCAGGGCCTTGCGCCCACCCGCACCCCGGTGTATGCCGACCCCGACCTTGTGTACCAGGTGGTGTATAACCTGTTTGACAACGCCCTCAAGTTTACCCCCAAGGGGGGCGAGATCCGGCTGGGGGTGCACAAGAACGGCGGCGAGGTCACCGTGAGCATCCAGAACACCGGCGACGGCATCGCGGCCGACGCCCTGCCCTTTGTGTTCGACCGGTTTTACAAGGAGGACAAGAGCCGCGGGCTCAACACCCGGGGCAGCGGCCTGGGGCTGCACATCTGCAAGGTGCTGGTGGGGCTTTCGGGCGGCAAGATCTGGGCCGAGAGCACCGAGGGCGAGTTCTGCCGCTTCAGCTTTACCCTGCCCTGCGCCGGCCCGGATGAGGGCAAAAACAAAAAATACCTGCGCGGCAAGGCCGAGCCGTAGGGCCGGCCCTGCACACGGCCAGGCGCCCCTTTTGCGTCTGCCGCCCCTGCCGTGCAACAGCGGCCCATTCTGGGCAAAAGCCGCCCTTTGCATAAAAACCCCTCCCGGCGGGAGGGGTTTTTGCGTACAGTATGGGGATTTGCGCAAAGCAGGGCCTTAGAGCCTGCCTTTGCGCGGCCAAAAGCGTTTTTGGGCGGGGCAGGCCGCGGCCGCCGCTCAGCCGGTTTGGCGGTAGGCGTGCAGGTAGGCGCTGCGGCGGCTCTCGTCCAGGTATTGGCGGGTGGCCTCGTAAAACGCGGGATCGTCCAGCAGCTCCACCACCGCGGGGGCGTAGCGGGTGCCCTTGCCGGCCCGCAGCTCCTCCACAAGCTTGTCAAAGGTCTTGGCGGCGGCGTAGCTGCGGCCCACATTGTCGGTGCCGGCGTCCAGCGCGTCCACCACCGTGATGATGTCCACCATCAAGGCCGCCCGGGCCGGGCAGCCGGCGGTCACGGCCGGGTAGCCGCCGGCCAGGTCGTAGGTGCGGTGGTGGTACTGGGCGGCGCAGGCGTGGTCCGCAAGGCCCAGGTTTTCCAGCAGCGAGCGGCCAAAGCGCGGGTGCAGCTTGATGCAGGCAAACTCCTCGTCCAGCAGCCGGCGGCTGTACTGGCCCACATAGCCCAGCAGCATGCTCTTGCCGGCGTCGTGGTAAAGCCCGGCCCGGTAGGCCTGCTCCAAAAGCCCGGCCCGGCCGCCGGGCTGCTCCAGCGGGTGCTCCATCCCAAACAGGCCGTCCAGCTTTTCGGGCGAGACCTCGGCAAACCGGGCGCAGAACCAGCGGGCCATGCTGCCCACCACCTCCGAGTGCACAAAGGTGGGCGGGTGGCAGGCCAGGATGTACCGCAGCACCCGGTCGGAAAACAGATCGTCGGCGCGGGAGGCGTGCTCCACCGTGGTCTGCAGAAGATGCGAGACCTGCCCCGCGTTTTCGCCCACCGGCAGCCGGAAAAGGTAATCCATCCGCCGGTCCATCACGGCGTTCAGCCGGGCCTCCAGCGGCCGCAGCGCTTCGGGCGCAAGGCAGAGGGCGTACCAGTAGAGGTATTCCGGCGCGGCAAGGTTGGCCCAGATGCCGTCGCCGGAAAAATCCTGCTCCCCGCACCCCTCGCAGATGCCAAACAGGATGTCCACCAGCTCGGCCAGCGGCAGCCGGCCGGCGTGGTAGCGGGCCGCGCCGTACACATACTGGGTGCGGGCCCCCACCGCCCGCTCGCCGGCCGCGGCGATCTGCTCCTGGTGGCGGTAGACGTACTCGGCCGATTCCAGTACGGCAGCGGCCATGGCCGGGTTTGGCTTTTCCCGCAAAGCGGACAAAAACTGGGTGCGGTCGTAGTGCAGGGTGTAGCAAAAGCTGTCCCACGGGATGCCGGGGTCCATCTCGCGGTAGCGGGGGTCCTGCACCACCGCCATGGTTTTGTCGAACACCTCAAGATACCCGTCCCAGGGGGTGCGCCCGCCGGTCTCCTCCCAGGCGGGGCGCTCAAGCGGCAGGCCGTACTTGATGTTGCCCATGCAGCGGATGATGTAGCTGCGGGTCTCGGGATTTGCAAGCTGCTCGTACTGGGCAAAATAGTCCGCGCCGGCCCGGAAATACTCCCCGATCTGCTGCGCAAACAGGTTTACCTGGATGCCCGGGTCCCGCACATTGAGGTAAAACAGGGTGATGCCCTGGAAATACAGCTCCCGCACCATGCCGTCCGTATCGCCGCAGCGCTCGGCATACCCATACAGCAGCTGGTGGATGCGGTAGGCGATGCCCACATCCGGGCTGCGGTTGAAGTTGAACAGGGCGTCGGCCAGCTCGCGCAGGTCGGCGGCCTCCTGGGCGGTGAGGGTTTCGGCGTTTTTGGAAAAAAGGAACTCCTTGAGCAGGGCGTCGTCCTCGGTGTGCAGCCGGTAAAGCTCGGCGGCATTGCACCGGATGGCGGCGATCACCTCCTCGTCGGACACCCCCTCCTCAAAATGGGGCTTTACCAAACGGCGGGCGGCGGCGAGGTTATTCAGATAGGCTTGGTGTGCGGCTTGCATGGGGCGGTCCTTTCCGGCAGGGCCTGTTGTTTTTGCGGCGGGGCGGCTTTGCATAACCGCCCCGCCCGGGACATTTTATATTATACAAAACCTGCGCCGTTTCATCAAGGGAGGGTTTGCGCCGCCCCGGCAAAAGGGGCGGGCCGCGGTTTGCTTTTTGCGGGGGTTTGCGGTATAATACCTATTACATATTGCTTGCGGCGCATGCCATGCGCAGGGTCCCGCCGCCCGCAAAGGAGGAAACGCCCCGTGACCAGTATCAGCCCGTCGCTGCTTTCGGCGGATTTTTCGGCCCTGGGGCGGGAGTGCCGCACCGTCCTCGAGGCCGGCGCCCGGATGCTGCATTTTGATGTGATGGACGGCCATTTTGTGCCCAACCTCACGGTAGGGGCGCCGGTGCTGCAAAGCCTGCACCAGGCCCTGCCGGACGCCTTGTTTGACGTCCATCTCATGATCAGCCGCCCGCTGGAGTATGTCAAAGCCTTTGCGGCGGCCGGCGCGGGCATCATTACCTTCCATCTTGAATCTGAAAGCCCGGCCGGCGAGACCATCGAGGCCATCCACGCCGCGGGCTGCGGCGCGGGGCTGGCCATCCGGCCCGGCACCCCCGCCGAGGCGCTGCTGCCCTTTCTGGGCCGGCTGGAGCTGGCGCTGGTCATGAGCGTTGAGCCGGGCTTTGGGGGGCAGGCCTTCCAGCCCGCCGCGCTTAAAAAGCTGCAGTTTCTGCACGCCGAGGCCCAAAAGCTGGGCAGGCCCGGGCTCTGGCTGGAGGTGGACGGCGGGGTGGACGAACACACTGCCCCCGCCTGCCGGCAGGCCGGCGCAAACCTGCTGGTGGCCGGCACCGCCGTGTTCCGCGCGCCCGACCCGGCCGCCGCCGTGCGCCGCCTGGCCGCGCTGTAAGCCCGGCCGCGCAAAAAGGCCAGGGCCCGCGGCAACAGGCCAGGAGCCGCGCAAAGATCATTCAGCGAGTTTGTTTGGGGAGAAGCCAATGCAACACGATCAACACAATCAAAATCCGCAGCCCGCCCTTTTGCCTGGGCAGGATATTGGCCTGCACAGGGACATCTGCATCATGATGCTGCCGCTGCTGGCCATGGCCGTGTACCTGTACGGCCTGCGGCCGGCGCTGCTCTGCCTTGTGGCGATGGTCACAGCCAACCTGTGCGACCGCATGGTGGCGGTGGTGCGCCGCCGCCCCTACCAGAAGGGCGAGATGAGCAGCGAGGCCTTTGCGCTGCTGATGGCCATGCTGATGCCCGCCTCGGTAAGCTACGAGGTGCTGGTCACCGCCGTGCTGGTGGCGGTGCTGGTGGGCAAGGAGGCCTTTGGCGGGTATGGGTCCTACCCCTTCCACCCGGCCGCGGTGGGCTACGCGGTGGCCGCGGTAAGCTGGCCCGAACAGATCTTCCGCTACCCGCAGCCCTTTTCGCCGCTGCCCCTGGGCCGCATCGAGGAGGCCGCGCTGGTGGATTCCACCGACCATACCCTGCGGGCGGGCGGCGTGCCGGCCATCTCGGACCTGAACCTTCTCTTAGGCAACTACGCCGGGGCCATGGGGGTCACGGCGGCGCTGGTCATCGCGGCCTGCTCGCTCTACCTGCTGGCCCAAAAGCGCATCACCCCCACCGCCCCCCTCTGCTTTTTGGGGGCGGCGGCCCTGGTGGCCTTCTGCTTCCCGCGGCTGGGCAGCATCCCCCCCTCGGCCCCCTGGCAGTACGCTGCCGAGCGGCTGAGCCTGCTCAAGTACGAGATGCTCTCGGGCGGCATGCTCTATACGGCGGTCTTTTTGATCAATGAGCCGGTCACCCTGCCCAAAACCGTCCGGGGCCGGGCGGCGTATGGGCTGCTGCTGGGGGTCTGCGCCATGATGTTCCGGTACTACGGCAGCTATGAGACCGGGGTCTGCTTTGCGCTGCTGGCGGTCAATGCCCTGTCCGGTTGGCTGGACAAGGCCCTGCAGCGGCCGGCCAAACAAAAAGAGGAAGGGGGCGCGGCGGTATGAATTTAGAAGAAGCGCGGCGCCGTGCCGAAAACCTGGAGGTCACCGCCCGGCGGGACCGGATCTTCCTCAATAACCCGGTGGTCATGCAGGGGCTGGGCCTCGCGCCGCTGGTGGTGGCCGCCACCAGCGGGCAGAACGCTCTGCGCCTGTGCGTGGCGGCGGCCCTGCTGCTGACCCCCACCCGGATGCTGGGCGGCCAGATCAGCCGGGCGGCAAAGCTCAGCCTTGCCTGGCGCGGCTTTGTGTACTGCCTTATCTCCTCGGTGCTCTACATCGGGGTCTACCAGGTCATGACCCTGCTGTTTGGGGTGGACGTGATCCAGCTGGGGCTCTACCTGCCGGTGCTGGTGGTGGAGCCGCTCATCATCAAGCGGTACGAGCGCCCAGTGCAGAAGGAGCGGCTCTCCACCGCCCTGCGCAAGGGGCTGCGCACCACCGCCGGCTACTGCATCGTGCTGCTGCTGCTGGGCTGCGGGCGGGAGCTGCTTGCGGCCGGAACGGTGTTTGGGAACCCGGTATTCCAAAGGGCGCTGCTGCCCATGGCCTCGCTGCCGGCCGGCGGGTTTATCCTGCTGGGCATCCTGTGCGCGGTCTGGCGGGGCGTGGCCTCCGCCTACAAGCGGCATGTTGCCCTGGAGGGGAGGGGCGGCGTATGAGCGGCGTACTGCAGGGCCTTGGGGCCTTTTTCCTCAGCATGGTGCTGGCGGTGTTTGCGCAGAACGCGCTGCTCAGCCGGGCGCTGGGGGTTTCGCGGATGGTCAAGCTGGTCATGGACGGCGGGCATTTTGCCCGGTTTGCCGGCCTGCTTACCCTGGTGCAGCTCTTGTGCGTGCCCATGGTCTACTATTCCAACGGCCTTTTGGCAAACTTTGCGCAGCGCAGCGCGGTGCGCCCGCTGGTGATGGTGCTGGCAGCCGGGGCCTCGATGGGCGTCGTCTGGCTGGGCTTTACCAAGCTGGTCAAGGCGCCCTGGGTGCCCGAACTGCTGGAAGAGCTGCCGCTGGCCACCTTTAACTGCGCGGTGCTGGGGGGGCTGCTGGTCACCGTGACCCAGAGCTACACCCTTTTGCAGAGCTTTGGCTTTGCGCTGGGCAGCGGCATCGGCTATGCCGGGGCGCTGGCGGTGGTGGGCCAGGCGCAGGAGCGGCTCAGCCACAGCGAGATCCCCTCCAGCTTCCGGGGGCTGCCCATCACCTTGGTGTACCTGGGCATCCTGGCGCTTGCCATCTACGGCTTTACCGGGCATATGGTGGTTATTTAAGGGCAGGGGCAAAAAGCGGCGGGGGCGGCGCCTTTGGGCGGGGCCCGGCCCGCCGCAAAAAACGGCTTTGCTTTTTGACGGGCTGAAAGCGCAGCGGCACTTTTGCAGAAAGGGCGGTGCGGCATGGCAAAAAAGAGTTTGGGCAAGGTAAAGCATTACCGGCGCGGCAAGGCAGTGACCGGCCGCCAGCTGCGCCGCATGCTGGGCTGGCTGCTGGGCGCGGCGGCCCTGTTTGCCCTGGGCTGGTTCATCGGGCCGCCCATCCTGGATTTCGGCACCCGCACCTGGTACTCGCTCAAGAACGGCCAAACGGCCCAGAGCGGCCCCCAAAGCGGCCCCGCCGAGGCCCTGCCCACCCCGGAACCCACCCCCGAGCCCACCCAG
>CAJTVI010000009.1 GCA_910579545.1 uncultured Oscillospiraceae bacterium
CTCGTTCTGCGCCCCTTTTTGCTGCTTGAGCCTTTGTGTTCTTTGACAGACTGACGCGCCGCCGGGCACAGAGCCCGGCGGCGCGTGTTTTTGGGGCAAAGGTTTTTTCGTTTAGGCAAAAGGTTTCTTTGTTTTTTCCTTTTCTATCCCTCTTGCCCCAAAAACCATGCGTGCCCTTGTCAAGCGATGTTTGGTTGGTCGCTTGTTTTTGCGGGGTTCCCCGGTGCAATTTTTCCGGCGCCATTTACTCGGCGTACACCGAGTCGATGCCAAGGTATTCCTCGAGGCACAGGCCGCTTTCGGCTACCGCCGTGGCGGTTTCCACCCCGAGGTAGCGCAGGTGCCAGGGCTCGTACTTGTAGCCGGTGATCTCCACCTTGTCGGCCGGGTAGCGCAGGATAAAGCCGTACTCGTGGCAGTGGGCGGCCACCCACTGGCCCTCGGGGGTGTTTGCAAAGGAGTCGCTGATGGTGTTGAGGTCAAAGGCAAGGCCGGTCTGGTGCTCGGAATGGCCGGGCCGGGCCGAGTAGGTGTCGGCGGCAGCCTGGCCGTCCCGGTCAACATACCGCTGGTAAAGCCCGGCCTGGTAGTCGTAGGAGCGGAAGCCGGAGGAGATATAGATGTTCAGCCCCTCGTTTGCGGCGGCCTGGGCCATCACATCAAAAGCGGACTGGGCGTCCGGGTCCACGCCGGGGTTGTAATCGGCCGGCAGGGCGTAGGTTTTGTTGGCCACCAAAATGCCGTTGACATAGGTGATGCCGTCGATGACCTCGATGCTGGGGCCGGGCTCCGGGGCAGGCTCCTGGGTGGGGGCCGGCGCGGCGGCCGGTTCGGCCGAGGGGTGCGGGGTACGGGCGGGGCGGAGGCCGAACTCAACCTCGACCGGCGCGGAGGAGGCCGGGCCGGGATCTTGCCCCGCCGAACAGCCGGCCAGCACAAGGGCCAGCGCGCAGAGCGCCGCCAGGGCGGCACGGATAGGATGCTTCATAGAGATCTCTCCTTGCTGGATGATATTTGCATTTTGCGGCAGGGGCATGCGCTGCCCTGCCGCGCGGCGTTTTGGATATGTGCCGCATAACACGGCGGCCGCTTTTTTACTATATCCGCTTTTGCTCAAAAAAACCTCGAAAAAGCGGCGGGCAAAGCGGCGGGTTTTGGGAGTGGGCCTAATGCTCCTGCCGGTGGCGGCGGGGCAGCGGCAGCGAAAGGGTGACCGCGATGCCCAGCGCCAGGGCCACGGCGATCTTGAAGGTCTCGGCCCCCTTGGCGAGGGCGAGGGCGTTTTCGGCCCGGATAAAGTAGTAGGCGGTGTAGTAGATGCCCGCGCCCGGCACCAGCGGGAAGATGCCGCAAAACAGGAAGATGGTGATGGGGGCCTTGCGCCAGACCGCAAAAAAGCGCGCCAGCCCCGCCAGCGGGATCACCGCCAAGAGGCTTGCCAGCGCCGGGCCAAGGCCGGCGGCCGTGAGCGCCCAGTAAACCACCCAGCCCGCCGCGCCGGTGGCCGCGCAGCAGGCGTAGTGCCGCACCGGCACCGCAAACAGCACCCCAAACGAGAGGGTGGCAAGGCCGGAGAGCAAGAGCTGCCCCAGCGCCTGCAAAAGGGTTTGGGCCGTCATAACACCACCCCCGCAAACAGCCGGGCCAGCCCCAGCACAACGCCCACCCCGCAGGCCAGAAAGCCCGCGATGAGCAGCGCGTCCAGCAGCCGGATGGCCCCGGAGAGGTAATCGCCGTTGACAAAATCCCGGATGGACATGGTAAGCGCGATGCCGGGGGTAAGGGGCATCAGCCCGCCGATGATCACCACGCCCGCCGCAAGCCCGGGTGCCAGCGCCCGGCAAAAAAGGGCCGCCAGCGCCACCAGCGCCGCGCCGCCCATGTGGGTAACGATCTTGTTCATGCCGGCGCGGCCGGCGACCAGCAGCATGCCCTGCAAAAGCAGGCCGATGGCCAGCGCGGCCAGCCCCTCGGCCAGGCCGCCCCCAAACAGCACCGCAAAGCAGCCGGTGCCCACCCCGCAGGCCAGCAGCCGGGCAGCCGGGGGCGCGGCGGGCAGGGCGCGGATCTCGTTAAGGCGCTCAAAGGCTTCGTCCAGGCCCACCTCGCCCTTTGCCAAAGCGCGGGAGAGGGCGTTGAGCCTCTCGACCCTTCCCAGATGCACCACGGCCCCGGGCAGGTAGCGCACCTCGCCCAGCTGCCCCGCGCTGGCAAAGATGCCGTTGGTAAGCACGTACACCCCAAAGGCCTGCACCCCAAGGCTTTGGGCCATGATCTCCATGGTTTGCTGCACCCGGAACACCTCGGCCCCGTTTTCCAGCAGGGTGCGGCCGGCCTCCATCACAAATTCCAGCGCGCGCTGATCCTGTTCCATGCCTGCCGCACGCTCCTTACTGGCCGGGGCGGATCGCCCGCTGCACCGCCCCAAATTCCGGGTAATGCTGGTAAAGATGGGCCGCAATGGCCTCCATCAGCAAAAAGTCAGCCTCGCTGTCAATGTCCAAAACGCCGGTGTCCATCATCACCGAGATGCCGATCCTGCCGTCCCACACAAAGTTTGTCTGGCTGTTTGCCAAAAAATCCCGCCGGAACACATAGATGCTGGCGTTGACATCGTAAAAATCCGGGGCCTGCTGCCGGGCGGTAAAGGGGCTCTCGATGGCCTCCTTTACATAGCCGCCGCAGTCCCGCACCATGTTGAAGCAGGGGTTGCGGCGCGCCTCGGTCACGCTGAAGATCAGGTCCAGCGAGGCGTCCCGGCAAAGGGCCTCCAGCGCGTTTTCAATGTCCCGCTCGGTGCGCAGGGGGCTGGTGATGTCCAGGTCGATGATGGCGTCGTACCGCAGGCCCTTTTGCTCCTCCATGCGGCGCAGGCTGTTTTGAAAGACCGCCATCTTGGGCACCGAGTCCCCCCCCAGTTCGGCCGGCCGGGGCAGGAACACCACCTCCGGGTAGCGGGCGGCCACCAAATCGGCCAGGGGCTGGCTGTCGGTATTTAGGGCGATGTCCACCGCGAGGTCCGGCCGGGCCTCCTTAAACAGCAGGGCCGCCGCGATGGTGTAGTAGACCAGCGGCTGGCCGCAGAAGGTTTTGAGGTTTTTGTTGGCAAACCCCTTGCTGCCCGCGCGGCCGCAGATGGTAATGAGTACGCGCTCCATATCCATGATCTCCTCCTCCGTTTTTTGCATCCGTCCGCCTGCGCGGCAGGCGGCCCCCGGCGGTTTTTGCCGGCGGGGCGGGGGCGTATGCAGCGCCCAAAGCCCCTGCCGGCCCGGCTCCCCTACCCCAGCCCCAGGCTGAGCGAGAGCACCCGCAGGGCGGTCTCGGGGCAGTTTACACTTGTACCCTGCCCCGTGAGGGCATAGTCCAAAAAGTAGTCCATCTCCCGCAGGTACCGCTGGTTGAGCGGTTCCTCGCAGTGCCGCACCCGGCCGTTTGGCAGGGTGAGAGTGCCCGCGCCAAAATCCGCAATGGCGGTGCCCTCCTGGCAGAAAAGTTCAAGGGTACGCCTGTAACCTCTGCCGAAATAATCGAGATGCAGTTCGGCCAAAAGGGTGGGATACCGCGCAATGTAGATGGCGAGGTCGTCCGAGTCGATCTCGAGCTGGCTGTATTTGCCGGCAAAGCAGGCGGTTTCGAGCGGCAGGCCAAAGAGGTCGGCCAGATAGTCCCACTCATGGATGAGGTCGATGCCCACCCCGCCGCCCAGCGCCCGGCGGGCCGAGTAGACGGTGCGGTAATCCACCCCGGGCCGCCAGTCCGGCAGGTAAGACGAGCAGATGGCCCGCACGCTGTAAGGCGCAAGGGCCGGCAGTTCTTTTTTGAGGGCCTGCATCACCCCGCACCAGCGCATGGGGGCGGCCACATAGGCCTTTTGGCCCGAGGCCGTATCCAGCCCCAGCGTTTCAAGGGAGGGGCCGGGGGCGTCAAAGATCGGCTTTTCGATAAACCAGCAGCCCGCCCGGCCCTTGAGCCGGCCAAGGGTCTCGGCGTGCAGGGCGGTGGGGTTGGTGAGAAAGGCAAGGTCGTACCGATCGTCGAGGGCGTCCAGGCCGGCGGCCTCGCGCTGCACAAGGGCGGCGGTATCAGCCGGCAGCGGGCCCTTTTTGCCGCTGCGCAAGGCGTGCACCTCCAGCGGCAGGCCCCGCGCGCCGGCAAGCTGCGCAAGGTTTTTGAGATGGCGGGTGCCGATGGAGCCCAGCCCCGCAAACAGCGCCTTCACGGTGCGGCCCCCTCCTCCCCGGCGGCCGCGCCGCCCTCGATCGCATCGATCAGGCGCAGCACCTCCAGGTCCTGCGCAAAGCTCCAGCGGGGGCTTTCGCGCCCGGCCAGCACCCCAAAAAAGTTGGCCAGTTCGTCCACATAGGCGTTTTCCACCACATTGTCGCTGTAACGGGGGTCGTGCTCAAAGGCGGCGTAGGTGTTGACCGGCTGCTTTTCGCCGCTGGCAGCATCGAACTTATAAAGCGCCCTGGGGTTGCCCTCCCAAAACAGGTGCAGCCCCTCGCCAAAGCACTCGAAATTGCGCACCGCCTTGGGGCTTACCACGTCCGCCGCCAGCATCCCCTTTGCCCCCGAGGCGTGCCGCAGGGTCACAAACACGCTGTCCGGGTAGGGCAGGCCAAGGGCGCTGATGGTGTCCCGCTCGGCGTGGAGGGCCGTGACCGGGCCAAAGGCGTCCACCAGCCAGGGCAGGTCGATGCCAAAGATCTCCCGCACCCCGCCGGTGCGGGCCGAGCCGACAAAAAAGTCTTTATAATTTTCCCAGGGGTGCCAATCCGGCAGGTACTGGCCGATGTGGTAGATGTAGTTGACCGGCCTGCCGCTGGCGGCGCAGAACCCGGCCGCCTGCTGCTTGATGTACTGGGTCTCCCGCCGGTAGAGCATGGTGCTGGAGAGGAAAAGCGGCAGGCCCTTTTGCTTTGCCAAGGCCATGTTTTGGGCATAGCCGTCCGCCACTAAGTTCAGTTCGGTAAACACCGGCAGGCCCAGCCCCAAAAGCTGGGTGATGATGCCGGCGTGGGAGAGCGGCGCGGTGCAGACCAGCGCGGCGTCAAACCGGCGGGCGGCCGCCGCCTCGCCGATGCTGGCATAGGCGGGGATGCCAAGGTCCGCCGCCTCGGCCCGGCGGCCGGGGGCGGAATCCACCCCGCACACCCCGATGGCCCCATCCATGCCGCGGATGAGCCGGGCGCGCCGCTTGCCCATGCTGCCAAGACCCACGATCAAAAGCTGCATCACTCTTCCTCCTTTTGCGCCGGCAGGCCGGCGCGGATCTGCTCATACCCGCGTACCCGGCCAAAATTGCGTTATCCCTTTGGATATTTCTCACTCAGCCCTTGGGCATGGCGAGGCTGTCCCACTCGGCCCAGCCCAGATGGCTGCCCAGCTTGACCATGGCCATCCGCCCGGCCCCGGCGGCAAGGCCCACCGTTTGCCCCACCGCCAGCGGCGGGAACCAGCCGGGGGCGTCCCCCCGCAGCTGCCAGGCGTCCCCCTCGCCGCACAGCCAGCCCTCGGGCACAAACATCTGCCCGCCGCTGGCAACATGCAGGCAGAGCCGGCCGCCCGGCTCGGGCCGCAGGGCCCGCACCCGCAGATCCGGCCCGGTAAAGCAGACCGCCGCGCCCCGCCCAGGCTGGCTGCGCAGCACCCGCACCATGGGCAGGCCGTCCGCCATGGCAAAGCCCTCGTACACCCCGCCCCGCAGGATGGCCCCGTTGAGCTGGCCGCCCGGCGCAAGGCCCAGGCCGCCGTCGGCCGAGACGATCTTGAGCGCGGGGCTGTAATGGGGCGCATGGCAGAGGGTGGTGCGGCCGTACCAGCCGGCCGGCCAGTGGGCCACCGTGAGCAGCTTTGGCATGGCCGGGCCGCGCTGCATGCCGGTAAAAAAGCCGCGGGCGGCCAGCACGGTTTGCAGGTTTTGCTCCTTTAAGGGGCCGGGGCCAAGGCCCGCGTGGGCAAACAGGTACTGGCGGCTCTCTAAAATATGCGGCATGGCGGCCAAAAAGTCAAGTTCGCGGGCAAACTTGGGCCGCAGCGCAGCCAGCGCCGCCGCCGGCTGGGCCAGCGCGGCTTGGCGGGCAAGGCCGGCTTTGGCGCAAAGCTGCCAGAACAGCCCGTCCTTCCGGGCGGCCAGCCGCTGCCGCCAGGCCTCCTGCACGGCCTCGTCCGCGCCGGTTTCGGGGCCGGGCAGCAGTTCCTCGTCCCCGCACAAAAAAAAGACGCAGGGCAGCCGGGCAAGGTCCATGGCAAAGTGCAGGGTCTCAAGGTTTTGGCCACCGCCGCCCACAAGGTCGCCCAAAAAAACCAGCGCGTCCCGGCCGGGGCAGAACTGCAGCCGGCGCAGCAGGGTCTCGAGCAGGGCCAGCCGGCCGCGCACCCCGCCAATGGCCAGCACCCGCTGGCCCGATTCAAGCTGCACCTGACGCACCCTGCATGTCACCTGCTCCACCCCCTTTTTGTGCGGGGCGGGCAAAGGCAGTTTTTGCAAAACCGGCCCCGCCGCCCTGTAACGATATACCGCTATGTACCGCGTTTTTTACACCGTTTCGGCCTGCTGCCCGGCCGCCTGCTGCCACTCGGGCGGCACCGGGCCGTCGTAAAAGCCCTTGGGCGCGCCAAAGCCGGGGGCAAACAGGGCCTGTTCCAGCGCCGAGACGATCCGGCCGCTGGTGTCGCCGCCGTTGTAGGGGCTTTTGACCGCCCGCGCCCGCTGCAAAAAGTCAGGGCTGAGGGCGGTGTCCAGAGCGGCCTCCACCTCGGCCTGCGCGGCGCCGCAGCACAAAACGTTTTGGCAGCGGATGCGCCCGGCCTGCCGCCGCCCCACGTTGACCGCCGGCACCCCAAAGCTGGGGGTCTCCACCACCCCGCTGGAGGAGTTGCCGGCCACCACCGCCGCGTACTGCATGGCGCTGAGGTACCGCTGTACCCCCAGGCTGGCAAAAAAGGCCGCCTGGCCCGGGTGGGCGGCCGCCCAGTGCCGCGCAAGGGCGTTGATGGCCTCGCCGCCCGCGTCGGCGTTGGCGCCGGTGAGCAGCCATTTGACCCCGTGCGCCCGGCCGGCGGTTTCCAGCGCGGCCAAAAACTGCCGCATCTGGGCCTCGGGGTCGGGCGCGCCGGGGGCGGTTTCGGGGTGGTAGGTGACCAGCCCATACCGGCCCGAGAGGTCCAGCCCCACGCTGGCCGCAAGCTTTTTGCGGCTTAATTTTGGCATGCTGCGGATGTTTTCGTCCCCCAAGCCCCCCACCAGATGCACCGTTTGGGGGGCCTCGCCCATGCGCACCAGCCGCTGGGCATACGCCGCGCAGCTGGGAAAATGCAGGCAGGCCATCTTGGTGATGCAGTGGCGGTACCAGTCGTCCGCCGCGCCGGCCGTGACATCCCCCCCGCTGATGTGGGCGATGGGCAGGCCGGCCAGCGCCGCCGCGGCCGCGGCGGCAAAGATCTCGTACCGGTCGCCCAGCACCAGCACGGCGTCGGGCCGGCGGCGGGCAAAGCAGGCCGTAAAGGCCGCAAGGGCGCGGGCCACGGTTTGGGCGGTGGTTTCGCCCTCGGCCAGAATGGGCAGCCGCTCGGCGATGGGCGGGGCCAGGGGGTCGGTTTCGATCTCGCGCACCGTTTCGCCGTATCGGGGCGAGAGGTGCGCCCCGGTAACCAGCAGCGCCGGCTCCAGGCAGCTTGAGCCCGCCAGCTTTTGCAGCACCGGGCGCAAAAGCCCATACTCGGCCCGGGTGCTGGTGATAACGGCCAGTTGTTTTTTGTCCATCGGTCTCGCTCCTTTTTGCGGGCCGGGGCGCGGCGGCGTTTTCAGGCTGCCGCATCCAGCCGGTAAAAGCCGCCGGGGCGGCAGGGCAAGGGCGCCTTAAACGCGCCCTGCCGCGGGATGCAGGGGGATATTATAAAAAGGCTATAACTCGATGGGTTCGTCCTCGGCAAAGGCGCGGCGGGCTGTTTGGCCCAGCACCTCGTGCCAGCGCATGGGGCTTATGCCGCTGCCCGGGCGCTTGGTGGTGAGGTTTTGCTCGGTGAACACCTCGCCCGCCGCGATGGCCCGGGCCGCCACAATGCTTTTGCGGGCGATGGGCTTGTTTTTGGCCTCGCTGGGGCTTACCGTCTTGCGCCCGCTGCCCAGCGCCGCCTCGGTGTGGCGCACCGCCGCCACCATGGCGGCCAGTTCGTCCGGGGCAAGGCTGGCCTGGTGGTCCGGGCCGGGCAGAGTCTTGTCCAGCGTAAAGTGCTTTTCGATCACCACCGCGCCCAGCGCCGCCGCCGCCACGTCGCACTCCCACCCGGGAGTATGGTCCGAAAGGCCCACCGGCAGGCCAAAGGCGTCGTAAAGTTCCTGCATGGCGGTGAGGTTTGCGTCCTCGTAGGGGGTGGGGTACTCGGTGTTGCAGTGCAGAAGGGTCACGCCGGGGCAGCCGCCGTTTTCCAAAACGGCCAGCGCGTCCTCGATCTCGGGCAGGGTGGACATGCCGGTGGAGAGGATGACCGGCTGCTTTGCCGCCGCCACCGCCTCAAGGTAGGGCAGGTTGGTGATCTCGCCGCTGGGCACCTTGAGGGCGGGCAGGCCAAGGCTGGCCAAAAACCGCACGCTGGGCAGGTCAAAGGGGGCCGAGAGGTACTGGATGCCGATGGAATCGCAGTACTCCTTCAGCTCGCGGTGCGCCTCAAAATCAAAGTGCAGCCGGCGGATCATCTCCAGCTGGCTTTCGCCCGCGCCGGTGGAGGCCTTTTGGTACTCGGCCTTTTGGGCAAAGCGGGAGACCACCAGCTCGGGCACGGCGGTCTGGTATTTGACCGCGTCGGCCCCGCACCGCTTTGCGGCAAGGGCCATCTCCTTGGCCATGGCAAGGCTGCCGTTGTGGTTGACCCCTGCCTCCGCAATAAGAAAAACGCCCATCTGTGCGCCCCTTTCTGTGTTTACGCCCGGGGCGCGGCATGACAGCCGCAGGCCGGGCGGGCCCTTTTTCAGGGCTGGTTTTCCAGCCGGCGGCGCATGGTGTCCAGTTCCTCGATCTGGCCCATGTCCATCCAGCCGCTCTCGGCCACCGGGTAGACCCCGATCTTTTCGCCCGCGGCGCGGTACCGCTCGATGATGTCGGTAAAGTCCTGCTTTTTGCCGTCCTCCAGTTCCTCCACCACCCGCGGCTCCACCACATATACCCCGGTGTTGGTCAAAAAGTTCATCTCGGGCTTTTCCCGCATGGCGGCCACCTGGCCGGCGCCGTCCAGCTCGATGACCCCGTAGGGCACCGTAAAGTGCTTGAAGGCGCAGACCATGGTGATAAGGCTGCCGCTGCGCTTGTGGTGGTTGTAAACGTCGCCAAAATCGGCGTCCAGCAGGATGTCGCAGTTGGAAAGGAAAAACGGCTGCTTCATTTTGCCCTTGAGCAGGCAGAGCCCGCCGCCGGTGCCGAGAGGGGCGTCCTCGTCCACATAGTTTACGGTGTAGGTTTTTTCAAGATCGTTAAAATACGACTTGATCATGTTCTTTTTATAGTTGACTACAAGGGTAAACTCGCTGCACCCAAACCCGCAGAACCGGTTGATGATGTGCTCGGCAATGGGCAGCTCCCCCACCGGGATGAGCGGCTTTGGCAGGATCTTGGTGTAGGGGTAAAGCCGGGTGCCCAGCCCCCCCGCCATGATCACCACCGGCAGGCCGGCCTTGCGGCGGTTGTCCACATCCAGGCCGCCGGCAAACACAATGTCGGCAATGCAGCCGTCCTGATCCAAAAGGGGCAGCGCGTCGATGACCTTCTGCTCCAAAAGCTGCCGGGCCTCCCCCCGCCGGGCCAGCGGCAGGCTGTGGGGGCGGTAGTTGGCGGCCTTTTGCACCGGGTCGGTCAGCTGGCCGCCCCGCAAAATCAGCTTGCGCAGGTCGCCGTCGGTCACCACCGCCTGCAGCTTGCCCCCGGGCGCGATAAACAGGATGCGCCGGCCGGTCTCGTCCAGCTTTTTCATCGCGTCCAGCACCGTGATGTCCGGCTGGATGTACAGCTCTTCAATGTGCAGCATCGGCTGCCTCCTTTGCTTACAGGGCCAGGAGGGTGTCGATCACCCGCTGGCAGTCCTCCTTTGAGAGGTTGGTGGAGCAGGGCAGGTTGACGATCCTTGCGCGGTAGTCCTGCGCCTTTTCGAGGGCGTAGGCCTCGTTTTTGCCATAGTCCGCCTGCTCGTGGATGAGCGCCCAGACCGGGCGGGTCTGGATGCCCTGGCTTTTGAGCGCCGCGATGATCCCATCCCGGTCGTGGCGGGGATCCTCGAGATAGAGGGAATAAAACCACTTGTTGGGGCGGATGCCGTTTTCCTCAAAATCCAGGATGCGGTAGCCGTTTTTGCCGTC
This sequence comes from uncultured Oscillospiraceae bacterium, assembly GCA_910579545.1. GTDB lineage: Bacteria > Bacillota > Clostridia > Oscillospirales > Ruminococcaceae > UBA7177. The sequence goes on from CAJTVI010000009.1 coordinate 10,352, forward strand.
CAGCCCGGCCTTGTACTGCTGCCAGCGGGCGTGCTTGTGGGCAATAAAGCCTTCCAACTGCTCCAGCTGGGCCAGGCCCAGCGCCGCCTGAAGGTTGGTCATGCGGTAGTTGTAGCCCACCTCGTCGTGCAGGAACTGCAGCTCGTCTGCCTTGGCCTGGGTCGAGAGGTGCTTTGCGTGCTCGGCCCAATCCGGGTGGTTCGAGACCAGCATGCCCCCCGCGCCGGTGGTGATGATCTTGTTGCCGTTAAAGCTGTAAACCCCCACATCCCCCACCGTGCCGGCCATCCTGCCGGCAAGGGGGCCGGCGGTGTAGCGGGTGCCCAGCGCCTCGGTGGCGTCCTCGATCAGCACAAGGTTCCACTCGTGCGCCAGCTCCAAAAAGGCGGGCAGGTCGGCCATGGCCCCAAACACATGCACCACCAAAAGGGCGGATACCCACGCGCCGGTGGCGCGGTTGCAGGTTTTGCCGCCCCGCTTTTCGCACCGGTCCTGCAAAAAGGCGCGGGCGGCGGCCGGGCTCATGCAGAGGGAATCGTCGCAGCCGATGAATACCGGCTGGGCCCCCGCATACCGGATGGGGTTGACCGCCGCAATAAAGGTAAGGGTGGGGGCCAGCACCTCCTGCCCCGGCCCCACGCCGGCCGCCAGCAGGGCCAGGTGCAGGCCGCTGGTGCCGCTGTTGCAGGCCACCGCCCGCGGCATGCCGGTATAGGCGGCAATGGCGGCCTCAAAATCCGACACCTTGCTGCCCCCGGTGGAGACCCACTCGCTCACCACCGCGTCGCTCACATAGGCCTTTTCGCTGCCGGCAAAGTTGGGCACCGAAAGTGGGATAAAGGGTTTGTTTGTTTGCATGGCTGTTCCTCTTTTCTTATCCTGGGCATTGGGCCCGGGCTTGGATATTGGGCTTGGGCCCGGGCTGGTCATGGGCGGCGGCCCGCCGCCGCAAGGCCGCAAAGTTTGCAGACGATCTCCAGCAGCGCCGCCAAAAGCCCGGGCCAGACCGCCATCTGGAAGGCGCCGTACCAGCCGGGTATAAAGTAGGAAAGGGCGCTTACCGGCTCGTTGCACTGGATGCCCCCCAGCGTTACCTCGTTCTCCTTGCTGGAGCAGGGGTCCAGCCGCAAGGCCGCAACGGCAGCCTGCGGCAGGGTATAGAGGTAGCTGGCCCCATCGCTGCTTTGGGCGGCGAACACCCGCTTGTCCTGGCTGAAGGGCTCGTCCGGCGCGGTGGTGTAGTAAAGGCACATCTCGCGCGGGCTTTCGGCATACGAAGCCGTGACCCGCACCGTGCGCACCGCCCGGCCGTCCGGGTTTTGCCAGAGCAGCTGGGGGTCGTCGGTGAGGGTGTACAGCAGATCCTCCGCCCGCCACTCGGCGTTGAGCGGTTCCAGCCCGGCCAGCGGGATGGAAAAGGGCGCAAGGCTGCCCCCGGCCTTCAGGGCGGCGTCCCGGCAAAGGCCGGCAAGGCCCAGCAAAAGCCAGCCGGCAAGGCAGGCGGCATAGCACGCCGCCGGGAAAAACCCCGGCCGCCCGCCCAGCCGTTTTGCGCCGGCAAGGGCCGCGCGGGCTTTTTGCGCCAGCTTGCTCATGCGGGCACCTCCATTTCCACCGGGGTAAAGGGGCCCTCGGGCGTTACCTCGTACAATAACGTGCGTCCCTCGGCCGCAGCGGCCAGCCCGTCCGAAAAGAGGGCGGCATAACTCTCGATAAAGATCTCATCGATCTTATCCACAAAGATATACCCGCAGCCGCTCTGGCGCACCGCCTGCTCCCACTCCTTTTGGGTATAGGGGTGGTAGTAGTACCAGCGCAGGCTGTCCTCCTCGGATGGGCGCAGGCCGGGCAGGCCAAAGGTGCCCCCGCCGCCCCCCTGCTTCTGGTCGCCGCTGTAATCCAGCACAAGGGGCAATAGGTCGTAGGAATACTCAAACCAGTCCAGCCCGTCGTCCCCCTGGCTCACCAAAAAGATCCTGCTGCCCGGCTTAGCCGCGGCGGCCACCGCGTCCGCCCGGGCCTGCTGGATGCGCTGGTCGGCAAAGGCGGCGTCCGAAAAGCCCAGCACGCTGAACTGGGGCAGCACCATCTGCCCCACCCGCAGCAGCATGAGCATGGCAAGCAGCGCAAGCCCCCCCTGCCCGGCCAGCGAGAGGGCCGGGCGGCAGGCCCGGCTTTGCAGGGCGGCGGCCAGCGCCGCCAGGGCCAGCAAAAACCAGCCGAGGTAAAAGGAATCGATATAGCGGTTGTAATCCACCAAATTCTGCGCCTGCTCGGGCCGGAAGATAAACCCATAGCTGAGCGCCAGCATAAAGTTGTAGGCCCCAAAGCCGGCGCAGCTGAGCAGCGCCAGCAGCCCGATGCGCCGGCGCAGCTGCCCCTTGCCCGCGGCCCAGACGGCGGCGGCCAGCAGCAGCAGGATCAAGAGGGTCACCAGCACCCCGGAGCCCATCGCCTTTGCCAGCCATTCGGGCGCGCCGTGCCGGTAGAGGAAGTCCTCCCCCAGCCCCAGCATGGACAGCCGGCTGGAAAAAAACGCCTTTTGCATGGCGGCCGAGGCCGCGGCAAACTGGGCCCGGCGGGCCTCGTAATACTCCCCCACCGGCAGCCCCAGCAGCATTTTGATCCCGGATACCGCCACGCTCACAGTGCTGGGGCTGGTTTCGCCCATGCCGCCGGCCTCGGCGTTTTTTTGCACAAGGCCCGCGATATACCGGCCCCAGGCAAGGTAAAATGCCATGGGCGCGGCAAACAGCGCGGCCGAAAAGCCGGCCCGGCCGGCCAGCGCGCGGCGCTTTTGAGCGGCGGTTTTAGGGACGGTTTGTTGGGGGGCAAAAAAGAGCCAGTCGGCCGCGGCAAGCCCGGCCGCCAGCAGTGCCAGCACAAAGGTGTTGCTTTTGATGCTGCCGGCCAGCACCAGCACCGGCAGCATAGGCCAGCGGGGGCCATCGTTTCGCAGGGCCAGCCAGAGGGCCAGCGCCCCGCCAAACACGATGCCGGAAGGGATGTCGCCATAGCTGGTCATATACACGCCGCAGGGCTCGATGGTGCGGTTGTACACGGTAAAAAACCAAGGGGCCAGCCAGCAGGCCGCCGCCAGCGGCGCCGCTAAGGTGTACCGCTTCCAGCCAAGGCCGCCCAGCACCGCGGCAAAGCAGGCAAACAGCAGCATGTCGTAGGCAAGGTAGACCTTCCAGGGGGCAAACCGGCCCAAAAACTGCACAAAATAGCTCAGCACGATCAGGCCGGGGGTTTGGGTGGCCTGCCAGGCCCAGCCGATCTCGCCGGTGGTGTACAGGCTGTCGTTCAGGCTGGTGAGCTTGGCGGCCGGGCCCCAAAAGGAGAATTCGTCAAAATCGCTGAAGAGCGGCTGCCGGATGGCAAAATACACCGCAAAGCTCACCGTGAGCGCCCAGAACAGCGCCGCCCCCGGCGGCAGCAGGCGGGCAAGGAGTTTGCCTTTGCCCCTTTGGCCGGCCAGCGCCCAGACGCCAAGGGCCGCCGAGGCCGCCAGCAGCAGCCAGCCGGCTGGCAGCAGCAGCCCGGCCATACCGGCCAGGGTAAGCCACAGGCTGATGCAGCCCAGCGCGGTAAGCGGGGCCAGCGCGCCGGGCACCCGGCAGCGCAGGGTCAAAAACGCGCAGAGCAGCGCCAGCGCGCACAGGCTTGCCGCAATATCCAACCCGCGCCCCCCCTTTCCTCTTTAGGCTTTAAAATAAAAGGTCAAAAAACGCTCGCGCCCGGCGGCTGCAAAAACATCCTCCCAGCGGCGGCGAGATCAAAAAACACAGGCTTTGCCCTTAAGGCGGCGGTGAGATAAGAAAACAAAGAATCCAAACCAAATTCGATCCACCGGGCCGCCCTTAATACCGGATGCGTTTTTGCCGCGGCAGGCCCAAAAGGCTGCCTGTCTCGGCCGCCAGCGCGGCGGCGGCCAGGGGCAGAAAGAGCAGCAGCAGCCACTGGCCCGCGCCGGGCACAAAGGCCGAGGCCCAGCTTTGGGGCGGGTTGAGGGTAAGGCCGTCAAACCGGGTGAGCACCCCGCCCACGCTGTCCGGGTCGATGCGCAGGCCGGTTACCAGCTGGCCGCCAAGGTCAAACACCAGCCGGCCCTCGGCATCCCGCCGGGCGTACACCACCTGCCGGGCGGAATAATCGCTCTGGCCGGGCAGCTTATAGTAAAGCTCCACCCCGCAGCCCGGCTTTTGGTGCTCCAGTTCCAGCACCACCCGGCGCACCCAGGCGGTGTGCTCCCAGTAAAGGCGGGGGTCGCTGTCGGTAGAGACATACCAGCAGCCGGTCGGGTCCTGCTCGTTTTCGTAGGGCTTGATGGCCACCGGGTCCAGTTCCTCAAAGGACAGCCCGCGCTGGCCGGCCAGCCCCTCGCGGGCATACCAGGCGGTCTGCACCAGCACCCCCGCCCCATGGGCCAGCCAGATAAAAAGCGCGGCAAGGTAGCAGGCGGCCAGCAGCTTTTTAAGGTTCATACCGCACCTCCCCCACCGGCACAAAGCGCATGGTTTCGCCGTCGTCCTCGATCCTGTACAGGTAGGCCTCGCCGGTGCGGTCCAGCGGCACCGGCCCCTCAAAGAGGGGGCCCATCTCGTACCGGATAAAGAGGTCGCTCTGATCCAAAAGGATATGGGAATAGCCCTTTTCCCGCAAAAAGGCCACAAGGTCATCCTGGCTGCAGGCGGCGGTATAGGGGTAGAGGGTCTGGAAGCGGTACTTGGTGGAGTTGTATTCGTCATAATAAGGGTTGACCAGGCTGGCAAAGGTGGTCTCCCAGTTTTCGGCGTCCTGATCGCTGTACCCATAGCCGGCAAAGCCGTTGGCAATGCAGGCGTTCAGTTCGTAGCCATAATAGTACCAGCGGGTGGCGTCGTCCCCCTGGCTGATCAGGAACACCTCGTCCTCCCAGCCCAGCGCCCCATTTACCGCGGCGGCCCGCTGGGCTACCTCCCGGCGGATGGAATAGTTTTCGGCCGGGTAGTTCCAAAAGCCGGCGCTGGGCAGTCCCCGCAGCCCAAAACAGGCCGCGATGCAGCCCGAGAGGGCAAGGCAGCCCAGCCGGGCCGGCCGGGGCAGGCCGCCGCCCTCGGCCGAGACAGCCAGCAGGCAGAAGGCCGCCAGCAGCCAGCCGAGGTAAAAGGGCGAGAGGTAGCGGTCGTAATCCTTTAAGATCAGCGCCTCGCGCTGGGTAAAGTTGTAAACATACAGCAAGAGGTGGAAGAGCATAAAGGCCGCCCAGCCCGCCGCGCCCAGCAGCCCAAACACGGCCACCCGCCGCCGCCCCGCCCCGGGCGAAGCGGTAATAAAGGCCAGCAGCAGCACCCCGGCGATCAGGGCCAGCGCCGCCGCCCCGCTGCCCAGCAGGCAGAGCTGGGTCTCCGAAAAGGCCGCTAACATCAAGCCGCGCACCGAGGCAAATTTTTCGGCATACCGCTCGCTGCCGCGGCCGGCCAGCTGCAAAAGGCCGTCTTTGAGCATAAAGCCGTAGCTTACCGCGTCGCCGGTGGCGGTGCTGCCCACGCTGGTCTTGTCGATGCTGGCGGCAAGCGAGACATACCGGCTCCAGCCAAGGTAGAGCGCCGCCGGCCCGGCCAGCAGGCCGGCAAAGGCCGCCGCACTGCCGCCCAGACGGCCAAGGGCCGGCCGCCGGGCCGGGATGAGCCGGTCGGCCGCCACCAGCATGGCGGCAATGGCCGCGTAGGCAAGGCCAATGTCCTTTAAAAGGGCCAAAAAGCACAGGCTCACCGCCGCGCCGCCCAGCGCCGGCCAAACGGGGGCGTCCGGCCCGCGGCCGGCCGCCGTAAAGTACAGGCAGAGAACGCCGCCAAACACAAGGCCCAGCGCAAGGTCGCCCATCACGGTAAGGTAGATGCGGGAAACCCCGCCCGGCGCGGGAACGGTAAAAAAGTAGGGCAGCAGCACCGCGCCGGCCAGCAGAAGCACCGCCCGGGGCCAGCGGCGGCCCCGCTCGGCGCCGGTTTCGGTCTCGGCCCGCACGGTGCCGGCCAGCGGGGCCATGGCCGCAAGGCAGAGGGTGTTGTAGGCGGCCATGCTCTTCCACTCGGCAAAGCCGCCCCCCACAAACTGGAACAGATAGCTTAAAAGCGGCACCCCGGGCAGCGAGCCCCGGGCCGCCAGGTTGCCGGGAGCCGCCGGGTGCAGGCAGCCCCAAACGCTGGTCATCTTGCAGGCCGTGCCCCAAAAGGTAAACTCGTCCCAAAGGATAAACTGGGGCTGCACGGCGGCCAGCACGGCCCAAAAGGCAAGGCTGCCCAGCAAAAAGAACAAAAACCCGGGCGAGGCCAGCCGGGCCAGCGCGTTGGCAAGGTCCCGCCGCAGCGCCGCCAGCGCCACCCCCGCGGCGCAAAACGCCAGCCAGAGCCAGGCCCCTACCGGCAAAAGCCCGGCAAAGCCCCACAGGCAGAGCCAAACAACGCTGCCCGCCAGCACCGGCAGCGGCAAAAGCGCCGGGTCGGCGTGCAGAAACTCCACAAAAAACAGGCACAGCCCGCAAACGCCCAACAGCGCGGCGATCCCGCTCAGCATGGTATGGCTCCCCTCCTTCCGGCCGTATCGCTTTGTATCCGGGCCTTTGGCCCCTTGTGCCGTCCCCGGCCGCTCAGCCCGGCAGCAGGTAGACCGGCCCGATAAAGTAATGCTGGAACAGCAGCACCGCCCCCAGCGCCGCAAAGCCGGCCGGGGCCCAAAGCCCCAGCCGCAGCGCAGCCTGCCGGCCGGTTTCGGCAAGGCGGGGGCGCAGCACATGGCTGAGCAGGGCGGCCAGGAGCACCGTGAGCATTAAAAAAGCGGGCAAAAAGTACCGGGCCTGCAACCCCAAAATGCGCACCATGCCCACCGGGGTGTAGGTGATGTACATGGCGGTCATGGCGCCGGCCATATACAGCACCGAAAGCCCGCCCAGCCCAAAAGCGGGCAGGGCCCGCAGGCTGCTTTTTTCGTGCACCGAAAGGGCGGCCGCAAACACCAGCAGCACCGGGCTTAAAAGGTTGATAAGTGGCACGGGCAGGTCCAGCCAGCCAAAGGTGCCCAGCTGCCCGATGAAAAACAGGTTTTCGTATAGGGTGCCCAGCATCACGGCCAGATACCGCGGCAGGTTGCCCAGGATAAACCGCAGCTGGCCCAGCTGGTCCACCACCGCCTCGCCCAGCATCCGGTCAAAGGCGGCGGCGGGGTAATTGTACCGGAAGGCCCCGCCGTACCACTCCACAAAAGCGGTAAGGGCCAGCGCGCCGGCCAGCGCCGCCGCGGCCGCCTGCCACTTTTTCCAGCGGCTTTTCCAGGCCGCGCGGGGCAGGATGAGGGGCAGCGCCACCCAGAGCAGGTTGAGCCAGGGCTTGGCCGAGTTCATCATCCAAAAGGCAAACAGGAACCAATAGACGTCCCGGTCGGTGATCTCGTCCCGGCAGTAGTAGCTGGCCACCAGGTAGTAAAAGCCCAGCAGGGTGGCGTCGTAGCTTACGCTGGCCGCCATAAACAGGCTCAGGGGCAGCAGCATCACGGCCAAAAACACCGGCTGGTACCGCCGGCAGCCGCGCAGCGCCGCCCAGCACAGGGCCGCGTACACCGCAAGGTTTGCCAGCCGCGCGCCATAAAGGCAGCCCAGCGCCCCAAAGCCCAAAAGCCGCGCAATAAAGATGCCCAGCGCCTGGGGCAAAAAGGGCAGCACCATTACCACGATCGGCTCGTGCAGAGGGTCGGGATCGGGGGCCGCGGGGTCAAAATAGGCGGCAAAGCTGTCGGCCACGCTCTCCGCCCTTGCCCCCTCGCCCCGCATTTTCAGGGCATAGCCGGCGCTGGAGTAGCTTTTGGGGGTGCCGGCCTCGTCCTGCCCCAGGGCCACGCTGGTGTGGGCCGACACCCAGGCCCCGGGAAACGCCTGCGCCAGCCGGGCAAGGTCCTGGGGGTAGGTGCGGGCATAGTCAAAATCAAGATGCCCCTGGCTGATGGACCAGCTGCGCAAAAAATGGCTGGTCTCGTCCGGGGTTTGAAAGGGCGGGTTTGCAAAGCAGAACAGCGCCCCGCACACAAGGATGCAGAGCGCCGCGCGGGCGGGCAGGCTGCGCGCAAAGCGCACGGCAGCAAACACCGCCCCATACAGCAGGGTGGCGACGCCCCAGGCGCAGAGGGTAAGCGGCAGCGCGCCCAGCCGGTTAAATTCGTAAAACACCCGCCAGCCGTACACCAGCGCCGCGCTGCCAAGCAGCGCGGCGGCGTATCCGGCAAGCCAGCCGGCCCACGCCGGAAAGCGGCCCGGGCGCGGGGCGGCGGGTTTGGCAAAAAACTGCTTCATGGCAACCTCGATGGGCCTGTGGCCCGGCCCGTAGTCCGGCGCCGCGGCAAAGCGGGGCCGCGGGCCGGCCCGGCCTGCGGTGTAGGGCCGCGGCAAAGCGGCGCCTGCCGGCGGGGCGGCAAACGCTTTTGGGCGGCCTTACAGATTATAGATGTCCGGCTTATAGCGGTCAAGGTTTTCGCGCAAAAAGGCGATGGTCTCCGAGAGCCCCTGGCTGAAGGTGTAGGCGGGGGCCCAGCCGGTGAGTTCGCGCAGCTTTTGCGCGCTGCCCAAAAGGCGGTTGACCTCGCTTTTTTGGGGGCGCAGGCGGTCCTCGTCGCAGACCACGCGGGCCGAGGGGTTGATCTGGGCGATCAGCTCGGCCGCCAGCTCCCCCACCGAGTGCTCGATGCCGGTGGCGATGTTGACCTCCTGCCCGATGGCCTGTTCACACCCGGCCAGGGCCATAAAGCCGGCCGCGGTGTCCTTGACATAGTTAAAGTCGCGGGTGGGGGTAAGGCTGCCCAGCCGGATCTCGGTGCGGCCGGTGAGCAGCTGGGTGATGATGGTGGGGATGACCGCCCGTGCGCTCTGGCGCGGGCCGTAGGTGTTAAAGGGCCGCACAATGGTCACCGGCAGATCAAAGCTGCGGTAAAAGCTCTCGGCCAGCCGGTCGGCCCCGATCTTGGTGGCCGAATAGGGGCTTTGGCCCTGGTAGGGGTGCTGCTCGTCGATGGGCACATACCGGGCGGTGCCGTACACCTCGCTGGTGCTGGTGACCAGCAGCCGCCGGGTGCCCACCTGCCGCGCCGCGTTGAGCACGTTGAGGGTGCCCTTGATGTTGGTGTCCACATAGCTGTCCGGGCTGTGGTAGCTGAAGGGGATGGCGATCAGCGCGGCCAGATGGTAGACCACCTGCTGGCCCTCCATGGCGGTGCGCACCCCATTGGGATCCCGGATGTCCCCCATAAACACCTCGATCTCGTTTTTGACCGCGGGATCCAGGGTGTCCAGCCAGCCCCAGGTGCCAAACGAGTTGTAGTAGCAAAACGCCTTGACCCGCTCGCCCTTTTTGACCAGTTCTTCGGTAAGATGGCTGCCGATAAAGCCGTCGGCCCCGGTAACCAGTACGGTATTGGCCATAAAATAAGCCGCTCCTTCGTTTGTTTGGCGGGCCGCACGGCCCGCGGATGTCATTGAACTGTAACTATTTTTCCAGTATAATATAAAAAGCGTAAAATTTCAACCAAAACTGCCGCCGGGCGGGCCGGACGCGGGTGCCGGACGGGTGCGAAAATGGGCCGATCCAGGGGGCCAAGGCCCCCTGGACCCCCGTTTTGCCGGGCAAAACCATTTGCCCGGCCAGAAAAAAGCCTTTGCGGCAGCCTGCGTTTTTGCAGCCCGCTCCCCAGCCAAAATCCCCGCCCTCCCCCACGTTGGTCCCTTTTGTCCCGGGCCGGGCAAAAACTTTACCATTTGGGCAAAATATGATAGAATTATTTAGATATAGCCCTTAACGCCCGCCGCGCCGCCCGCTCTGGGCTGGCCCGCGGGGCAGGGGGCCATTTTACCACCCGAAAGGAGCCGCCGCATGAGCCTGCAAAGCCTGGGCTATCTTGCCTTTTTGCCGCTTACGGCGGCGGTTTACCTGCACCTGCCCCACAAGTGGCAGGCGCCCTTTTTGCTGGGGGCCAGCTGGTGCTTTTACCTGCTGGCCGCGCCGGGCATGTTTTTGGTGCTGCTGGGCTGCACCCTGCTGCCCTGGCTGTGCGGGCTGGGGCTGTTGGGCCCCCACAAAAAGGCCTGTTTACGGCTGGGGGTGCTGGGCTGCCTTGGCTGCCTTGCGTTTTTTAAATACGCCGGGCTGCTGGCCGCGCCCCTCTCGGCCTTTTTGGCCCGGGCGGGGCTGGCCGTACAGCTGCCGGCCCTGGCCATGCCGCTGGGCATCAGCTTTACCACCTTTGCCTCGATCGGCTATCTGGTGGACGCGGCCCGCGGCGAGGCCGCGCCCGAGCGCAGCTTTGTGCACTATGCCCTTTTTACCAGCTTGTTTGCCACCATCACGGCCGGGCCGATCTGCCGCGCGCCGGCCCTTTTGCCCCAGCTGCACGCCGAGCACCGGTTCAGCGAGGGCCGCACGGTGCGCGCGCTGCGGCTGTACGCGCTGGGGCTGTTTAAAAAGGTGGCGGTGGCGGACGTTTTGATGCTGTTTGTGCGCCCGGTATTTTCCAACATTGCCGGCCACGGCGGCCCGGCCCTGCTGGCGGCGCTTTTGGGCTACACCTTATACCTCTATTTTGATTTTGCCGGCTACTCCGAGATGGCGCGGGCCAGCGGCCTGTTGCTGGGGCTGGAATTGCCCGAAAACTTTAAAACCCCCTTTTTTGCCGCCAATTTTTCCGGCTTTTGGGCGCGTTGGCACATCAGCCTTTCCAGCTGGCTGCAGGACTACCTGTTTACCCCGCTGGTCTGGGCGGACGCCTCCCGCATCCCGCTGCTGGGGCGCAAAATCGGGCGGTTTTCGCCGGTGTTCTGCGTGTTTATCGTCTTTTTCCTCTCGGGCTTCTGGCACGGCAACACCCTGCCCTTTGTGGTGTGGGGCCTTTTGCAGGGACTTTACCGGGCGGGGGAGGAGCTCTGCCACCGGTACCTGGGCAAGCCCCGCAAAAAAGCGCCCGCCTATACGGTATGGGCAAAACGGGCCGGTGTATTCGCCTTGTGGGCCTTTGGCATGGCCTTTTTTGCCATGGGCTCCGGCATTGGGGCGGACGGCCCGCGCCCGGTGGGCGACGCGCTGGCTTTGCTGGGCGGCATTCTGCGCGGCTGGTCGCTTACGCGGTTTGCGGCCGAGGCCAGGGCGGCGGTGCTGGCCGGCTTTTACGCAAACGGCCTGATGGCGGCCGCCTGGCTGGCCTTTGCGGCCTTTGGGCTTGTTTTGAGCGTTTGGATGGACTGGCAGCGCTTTGCCCGCTGCAAAAGCGCCGGGGCCGAGGAGATGCTGGCCGCCCAGCCCACCCGGCGGCGCTGGGTGCTTTACTACCTGCTGGTGCTGGGTATTTTTGCGGGGCTGATCATGCAAAACGGCGGGTTTGGCGGGCAGAGCTTTGCCTACGCCGGGTTTTAAGAAAAAAGGAGGGGCGCCGGCATGAAACACATTACCAAAAAGCTGGCGCTGCTTCTTTTGCCGGTGGCGCTGTATCTGGCGCTGTTTGTGGCCTTTGAGCCCAACAACTATTTTGGCCTGCACAAAACCACCAGTTCCAGCGCGCCCATCGCCCTGATCCGGCAGTTCCGGGACGCGCCGGGGGAATATCTGATTTTAGGGGATTCCCGCTTTGCCCAGTTTGACCCCGCCCTGATGCAGGCGGCCAGCGGCAGGCAGTGGCAGAACCTCGCCTTTGGCGGGGCGAGCCTCAAAGAAAACCTCGACCTTGCCCAGTACGTGCTGGATCACGGGCCAGAGGTAAAGGAGATCGTGTTCGGGCTTTCGTTTTACACCCTCAACGCCGGCTACGACACCGACCGGATGGCCGGTCTTGAGGCCACCCTGCAAAACCCGCTGGCCTACCTGCTGAACCTGGAATACAACATCAACATGCTGGAAAACCTGGCCAAATGGCTGGGCTGGGTGCGCCAGCGGCTGTGCGGCGAGACCAGCTGGGACTGGGCCGAGGCCCAGCGCGAGCACGAGACCGGGGTCTGGCAGTACCCCGAGGACTACACCGGCCCGGACGGCACCGTGTACCCGGTGCACACCGCGCTGGCGGTGTACCCGGCGGTGATCGCCCCCAAATGCGAGGGCTGGGCCCTTTCGCCCTGGTTTTGGCAGCTGCCGGCGCTGGCCGAGGCCTGCAGGGAGCGCGGCATCACCTTTACCGTGGTGCTGGCCCCCATGGCGGACAATGTGCTCAGCGAGATCTGCGAGCCCTACGGCATTGCAGAGGCTATGCGCGGCGAGGTGCTGCCCCAGCTTGCGGCCTGGGGGCAGGAATACGGCTTTAGGGTGCTGGACTACGAATGGGCCGACCGGCCGGCGCTGGATAACGACACACAATTTTACGACGGCTTCCACCTGGACGTGGTGTACGGCCTGCCCGAGTGGACAAGCACCCTGTTCGGCGCGCTGGCCGGCGGCGCATAGGCCGGGCCGGCGCACAGCCCCGCCGCGCGGCGAGGTGCAAAAGCTGAGCCGGGCCGTTGGTTTTGGCAGGAGGCGGCCGCCGCAAACCACAGGCAAGGAGGCGCATTTTACAAGCCATGGGCCTTGATTTTTTGATCCTGTACGAGCATCCGGTGCGGGAGTACGAGAGCGACCTTTTGCTCAAACTGGAACTGGAGCGCCGCGGCTATACCGCCGAGATCCGCCAGCTGCTGGACCGCAAGCGCCTGCGCTATTTTACCTGGAAAAAGCCCCGGGTGCTGGTGGGCAGCTGCATGTACGACAACGCCGCCATCAACAGCCATGTGTACAACAACATTGGCCGGTGCGATCGGGTGGTCAACCTGCACTGGGAGCAGATGCTGAGCGACACCCAGGAGGAGGGCGACTGGTTCAACTTTAAGGGCAACGCCAAAAAGTGCGTGCAGACCTGCTGGGGCGAAAAGACCGCCCAGCGGCTGCGGGCGCACGGGGTGGCCGAGCGCAACAGCCCGGTGACCGGCGCGGTGATGATGGACTTTTTGCGCCCGGAGTTTGCGGGCTATTTTGCCGGCAAAGAGGCGCTGTGCCAAAAATACGGGCTGGACCCGGCCAAGGCCCTGCACCTGTATATCTCCAGCTTTGGCTATGCCAGCATGACCGACGAGGAGGTGCGGGAACTAAGTGAGATGGCCGGCACCGACTTTGCCGGGTTTGCCGCCGTAAACCGGGACAGCATGGACGAAACCCTGCGCTGGTTTGACCAGTACCTTGCCGCCCACCCGGAGGTGGAGCTTGTTTACCGCCGCCACCCCAGCGAGTGGAACAGCCACAAGTTAGAGGCGCTGGCCCGGCGGCGCCCGAACTTCCATGTGCTGTTTGAGGGCAGCGTAAAGGAGTGGATCGTGGCGGCGGATTCCATCAGCATCTGGATGAGCACCGCCATTGCCGAGGTGTACATGGCCGGCAAGAGCTGCCACATCCTGCGGCCGACGCCCATCCCCCACGAGTACGACCCGGTGATCTACGCCGGGGCGAGGTATGTGACCCATTACGAGGATTTCTGCGCCGCCATGGACGGGCCGGATCAGGGCTTCCCCATTGACCGGGCGGTGATCGAGGGGTATTTTTCGGCCGGCGAAAAGCCCGCCTACCTGCGCATGGCCGACCTGCTGGAAGAGGTGTGGTGCGAGGAGCCGCGGGATACTCCCATGGGCGAGGGCTTTTCGCCCCACTTTAACAAGCTCAAGTTTTTGGCGCTTTGGGGGGTGCACATCCTCTTTGCGCTGCGGCTGGAGCCCAAAAGGGCCTTTTTCTTCTGCCCGCCGCTGGCCCGCTTTGCCCAGCGCATCTACGGCTATGTGCAAAAGGCTTACCTGCCCCGCGCCCAGCGGGAGGCGATGGAGGCCCGGCTGCGCCCCTATGTGGAAAAGATCGGCCGCGCCCAGGACGCCGGGGGCTGAACGCGGGGCTAAGGGCAGCCGGGCCGCGGCGCCTGCCGCCCGAGGGCCATGGGGCCGCCCCGCCCGCCGGGGGCCCTTCCCTTTTTTCGCCGGGGCCGGACGGCCGGCGCAAATTCTTCGGCGCCCTCTCCCCCATTTTGGGGAGCGGGCCGCCTTTGCAGCGAGGGCTTATGGAAAAACAGCTTGGCAAAAACCTGCTTTTTAACACGGCCGGCAGCTTGGTGTTCTATGTCTGCCAGGCGGCCATCAACCTGCTGGTGGTGGCGCTGGCCGGCATCGAGGCCGGCGGGGTGCTGGGGGTGGCCATGACCGCCGCCAACGTGTGCGTGAGCTTTGCCAGCTACGGCATGCGCACCTTCCAGGTGTCCGACCTTGCCCTCAGCTATGCCGACCGCACCTACCTGCACAGCCGGTACATCACCCTTGCGGCGGCGGGGTTGGGTTGCCTGTTATTTGCCTTTGTCAACGGCTATTCGGCCCAGCAGCGGTGGGTGATCCTGCTGTTTACCGGCTACCGGCTGGTTGAAAGCTGGAGCGACGTTTGGCACGGCTACCTGCAAAAGGCCGAGCGGATGGACCTGGTGGGCATCAGCTTTGGGGTGCGGGGGCTTGCCACCGCCGCCTGCGTGACCGCCGGGCTCTGGCTGACCAAAAGCCTTGTGCTCACGGTGGGGGCCCTGTTTTTGGCAAACGCTTTGTATGTGCTGGCGGTGGATATCCCGCTGGCCCGCCGGTATGCCGACCTTGCCCGGCGCACCGGCGGCGGGGTGTGGGCGCTGCTGGCCGAATGCCTGCCGCTGGCGGTGTACGCCAGCCTGAACACGGCCATTGGCTCGGCGCCGCGCTACTACTGCGAGCGGCTGCTGGGCGAAACGGCGCTGGGCTGCTTTAACAGCGTGTTTGTGCCGGTGCTGGTACTGCAGGTGGGGGCGGTGTATCTGTTTGTGCCCTTTATCACCCGGTTTTCGCGTTTGTGGAGCGGCCGCGAGCGGGCCGGCTTTTTTGCCGGGCTGCGCTGGCTTTTTGCCGGGCTGGGGGCGCTTTGGGCGGCGGGGGCCGCCGGGGTGGCCCTGCTGGGCGGCTGGGGGCTGCGGCTGCTCTACCCCAACCGGCCCGAGGTGTGGGCCTGGGCCGGCCTTTTGCAGCCGCTGGTGCTCTGCTGCGTACTCACCGTGCTGGCCACCGCCCTGTGCAACCTGCTGATCATTGCCCGGGGGATGCGGGGGCTGATCCTGGGCAACCTGGCCGGGCTGTGCGCCGCGCTGCTCTGTTCGCCCGGCCTGATCGGGCGGTGGGGCCTTTACGGCGCGGCCTTTGCCACCATGGCCGGCCTTGGCGTGCAGAGCGCCTGCCTGCTTGCCGCCCTTTTGGGGCGCTGCAAAGCCCGGTTTGCGCCCCCCGGCGCGGGGTGAGCCGTTGATCCTGCCGTACCGGCCCCGGCGCAGAGCGCTTTGGGGCTGCCATAAAAAACCTTGCTGTAACGCCGAAAGGAGTAGTTCTTATGAAATACTGCAAAAAATGCACCATGCCCGACACCCGGCCCGGCATCACCTTTGACGCCGAGGGGGTGTGCAGCGCCTGCCGACACTTTGAGCACCGCAAGCTGGTGGACTGGGACGCCCGCTGGAAGGAGTTTGAGGCCCTGTGCGATCAGTACCGCGGCATGAACGGCCCCGGCGGGTACGACTGCGCGGTGGCGGTGAGCGGCGGCAAGGACAGCCATTTCCAGGTGTATATCCTCAAAGAGGTCATGAAGATGAACCCGATCCTCTTCAGCGTGGAGGACAATTTCCCCATGACCGAGGCGGGCAAGCACAACCTCAAAAACATCTCGGAGGCCTTTGGCTGCACCATCATCAGCTGCAAGCCCAACATCAAGGCCCAAAAAACCCTGATGCGCGCCTTTTTTGAAAAGTACGGCAAGCCCACCTGGTATGTGGACCGGCTGATCTACACCTTCCCGCTGCAGATGGCCCTCAAGTTCAACACCCCGCTGCTGTGCTACGGCGAGAACGTGAGTTTTGAGTACGGCGGCAGCGCCGACGAGGAGACCTACTCGGCCCGCGGGCAGGTGGAAAATGGGGTGGCGGTGGGCTTCCCCGAGGAGGAGCTTTTGGGCTACGGCGTGACCCAGAACGACCTGGCCCTGACCAAGGCCCCCTCAAGCGAGGAGCTGGCAAAGCTCGACCCCTTCTATTTAAGCTACTTTTTGCCCTGGAACAGCTACAAAAACTACCAGCTGGCCAAAAGCCGCGGCTTCCACGACCTGACCCACGAGTGGGACCGCGCCCACCACGCCGAAAACTTTGACCAGATCGACAGCCGGGCCTATCTGGTGCACTCCTGGCTGAAATACCCCAAGTTCGGCCACGCCGCCGCCACCGACTACACCGCCCGCTACATCCGCTACGGCATGATGACCCGCGAGGAGGCCATCCCCATCATCAAGGAGCGGGACGGCGCGCTGGACCCTTTGTGCGTGCGGGATTTCTGCGCGTTCTGCGGGTACAGCGAGGCCGAGTTCTGGGCCGTGATCGACAAATTTTACAACCGGGATATTTTTTATAAGGACGAATACGGCCGCTGGATGCTCAAGGACCCGATCTGGAAGGAATGAGCGGCGGCGGGACGCTGGCCGGGGGATTTGCCCGGCTGGCCCAATGGCTGGCGCTGGCGGTGTTTTACCCGCTGGCCGCCTGGCCGGTGGGGCGCTTTTGCGCGCAGCAGAACCTTGCCCAAAACCGCGCGCGGGACCTTACCGGCCGGCCGGTTTTGCGGCAGATGGACCCCGAGACCCGCTGGCTGCGCTGCGGGGCATCCACCGCCGGCTTTGCGGGCTGCGGGCCGATCAGCGTATACAATGTGCTGGTGCTGCTGGGCCGCCCGGCCAGCCTTGCCGAGGTGATCTTTAGCTTTGAGCGCAGCCGGGCACTGGCGCTGGGCGGCCGGGCGGGCAGCGCCCCCCGGGCGGTGGGCCGGGCGCTGCGCCGCCATGGCCTTGCCTGCCGCCGGGTGCGCAGTGCCGCTGCGCTGGAAAAGGCCCTTGCGCCGGGCGGGGCGGCGGTGGTGATGATCTGGAACAAGCGGGGCAGCATCACGGCCGGCGCGCACTATTTTGCGGTGCAAAAAAGCGCGGACGGCGGCTTTGCCGCCCTGAACCACCAGCCGCAGCAGGCCCCCGCCCTTGCCGGGCTGATCGGCGGCGGGCAGTTTGCGGCGGGGTTTGTGATCGGCCCGCCGGCCGGGCAGGAATGACGCGGCCTTGACGGGCGCAATGCAATAAATCAAGCAATATGGCTTATCTGTACAAACAAAAAAGGCTGGCGTGCAGGAATAACGATCCTGTACGCCAGCCTTTTTTGCGGAGGCATCCATATTTTATCCATGGGGCCGGAGATGTTCCCTTTTCGGTTTTTGGCAATGTGCACACGTTTTGAAAATGCCGTTTATTGGGAAGGATCGTTCGGCAGAGTTCCAAACAGGAGGCGCAGGTAATCACGCCGGCCATAAAGGATACGGTCAATGGAGCTTATTCTTCATTTGCTCTTGCCTCAAAATGCGCCCGGATATCCTCAGGCGTCAGCCAGCCCTCCGTCTCTCCGGAATGACGTCCCCGTGCAAGCTCTCCCAGCAGCCTGAGCGCTGCTTGTGTTTTTTCATAGTCCTGCATATCGACGATGGCATAGCGCCCGCGGCCGTTCTTTGTCAAAAAAACAGGCGAGCCTGCTTCTACATCATGCAAAACCTCGGTGTAATTCCGCAAATCGGAAACGGGCTTGATGTTGGGCATACAAATCAGCTCCTTTGCCTCCAGTATAGCGCAAAATGCTGTAAAATACAACATCAAATTTTTCAGCAGATTTTACACAGGCAGAAAGAAAAGCCTCGGTATGTGTCAGGAGCCGTTCGCGGCCAACGCCTGATACAGCTTCATCAATCCGGCCACGCAGCTGCTTTCGGTGGTGGTTTTGACATCGCGGCGCGGGGGGTGGCAAAGCCGGGGCAGCCCCCCCGCAAAAACCCGGCAGGGCCGGGGCGGCCTATGGCAGGGGCGGGCCCGCTCAGCCCTGCCGGCCAAAGCAGCCGCAGCGGGCCAGCAGCGCAAACACCTTGTGGGCGTTTTTGGCGTTGGCCTCGGTGATAAAGAGGGTGGCCCGGCTGCGCTCGTTCTCTTTTTTGCTCCAGTAGCAGTCGATCGCGTCCGGGTTTTGCGCGTCGGGGGCCTCGCCGTTTGCCAGGATGTGGAAGCCGCCGATCTCGGCCAGCAGCCCCTCGCTGAGGGCGGTGGAGTAGAGGGACAAAAAGCAGCGCTTGGCCGGCGAGGCGCTGGCCGGGCTGCGGGTGAACAGCAGCTTTGCGCCGCCGGCCAGCGGGTCCAGCTCGATGCGCAGCGGCTCGGCCGAGCGGGCCAGAGCGTAGATGGTGGGGGTTTGCTCGCGCAGGCGGCGCAAGGCGGCGCTTGCGCGCACCACGGCGTTTTCCGGTGCGGCCTCCAGGCGCTGGAACAGCTCAAAGGCAAACCGGGCCGAGGCGTAGCTGCCGCGGTCCACCTCCTCCGAGCGGGTAAAGGCCAGCGCGTCGATCAGGGCCTTGGTGGCCACCGGGTCGGCCGGGGCGTTCGCCGGCAGCCCGGCCTGTCCGGCTGCGGGCAGCGGCGGCCCGTAAAAGGCGTCCAGCACCGCCGCAATGTACTCCGAGCAGCCGCCGCTCTCCTCGTCCGGCGCGGTGCGCAGGGCCTTGAACTCGGCCTCGATCTGCAAGAGCTCGGCGTCGGTCTCGTAGCTGCACCCGCCGTCCACTAACTGGGCCATCCGGGCGTGATCCTCCTCGCTGGTCAGCAAAAGCAGCAGCACCGCGTACTGCCGGTAGCAGCCGGCCGGGTCCAGCCCGGCTTCGGCCTCGCCGCCCTCGTTCATGCACTGGTACATGTGCAGCATGTTAAAGCTGCGCTTGATGGTGCGGGGATTGCAGATGCCAAACCGGCGCAGCATGGCCGCGTACCGGCGGGCCATTTCGCCGTCCGCCTGGCCGGCCGCCGGCAGCGCGCCGCCCTGCAAAAGCTGGGCCACGTACTCCCCCAGCCGGTAGGAATTGACCGGCAGCACAAAGGGCAGCTGGATGATCTTGTCAAAAAAGTGCTGGGCCATCCCGTCGCTGAATTCATCGCCATACTTGCTTTTTAAGCCCCGCTCCACCACCTTTTGGTCCACCGCGAGGATAAAGACGCAGTTTTCGTAATCGGCAAAATTCTTCATGCCCTCGATGAGCTCCAGCGCCACCCGGGGGTCCAGGCGGTCGAGGTCGTCCACAAAGATGAAGATGCGGGGGCTCTCGTCCCCCTCCTGCCGCAGCCGCCCCACCACCGCCCGGATCCGGGCGCTGATGCTCTCGCTGACCGTGCGCAGCAGCCGGGTGGGGCTGGTGTAGACAATGCTTTCGGGCCCGGGCTGGCTTTGGATTTTCCCGGTCAGCGCGTCCTTTACGGCGGCGGCCCCCTGGCCCACCACGCTGTCGTTGATCAGGCGCACCGTAAAGCTTTTCAGCGCGTCCCCCGCCACCGTGAGGGCCGAGAGCAGCTGGCCGTCGTTTTTGTCCGGCTCGAGCTGGTGCTTTTGCTCCAGGGCGGTAAGCTTTTCGTCCAGCGCGCGCAGCAGCTCAAACACCAGCTTGGAATCGTCGTTTACAATGGAAAATTCCCAGGTGTTGAACTCGATGATCTGGTCCTGCACCGCCGGGCCCTTGCGGTCCTTCAAGCTCTGCTGGATGATCTTCATGGCCGAGCTCTTGCCCGAGCCCCAGTCGCCGTTGATGGCGATGGTCATGGGGGTCTCGCACTCGCAGATAAACCGCGCAAGGCCGTTATATTTTTGGGCCATGCCCAAGGCGTCCACGCTGGTGGGCTGGTCGGAATAGCCCCGCCTGGCGGCGGGGGCTGGGCGTTCCTCCGGCATTGTTACCGCTCCCTTCTTTTCAGCATCACAAGGTCAAACACGATGTTGGTCACCCGAGTGACCTGGCTGGTGCGCAGGCTGCCCTCCCCGCCCGGCAGGCCGGCGGCCAGCTGGCCTGCCCGGCGCAAAAACTCCCGCGGGCCGCTGTAAGCAAAATCCGGGTTGTGGCGGTCGATGTAGCCATTTGGCCCGTCGGCCCCGCCGCCCGGCTGCACGCTGGCAAAGGCATAGCAGCGCAGGGGGGCAAGCTCCGGCTCCTCCTGGGCCAGGGCCACCAGCCGGTCCTGCCCAAGCCAGGCGGCGGCAAACCGGGCTTCTCCCTCGCCCGCCGGCCGGCGCCGGCCGGCGTCCGCCGCGCGCAAAAGCCGGGTGTGGTCGCACTCCACCGCAAATTCGCCCGCCGGGTCGATGGCGGCAAGCAGCCGCTTGAGGATATGGGCGCTGGCCTCCATCTCGGCCCGGCTGTGGCTTACGAGCAGGTAGTATTCGTCGTGGCAAAAGTTGGCCCGGCCCAGCAGCCGTTCCAGTTCGTCCAGTTCGCTGCCCTCCAGCTCGTTGATGATCTTGGGGAATACCAGCACGTTGTAGTAAACCGGCCGGCCCGGCCGGTCCAGGATATCCTTTCGCACAAACCAGTCCAGGCTGCCCTGCCAGAGCCAGACCTTTTCAAACAGGGCGGCGGTTTTTTGGCCCAGCGGCGTGGGGAACGGGGGCCGCTGGGCGCCGCGGGCGGCCAGCACCCGGCCGGGCGGCACAAAGAACCCGGCCCAGCGCTGCTCGTCCACCCCTTTGTAGTAGAGCCTGAGCTGTTCAAATGCGGGGTCCTCCTTGGTCAGCCGCGCCTTGGCGTAGGCCATGGCCCAGGCGTCCAAAAAGGAGCCGGCCCCAAACGAAAAGGCGCTGAAGCTGCGCCCGCCGCTGGCAAGCCGCAGCCGCATGGCCAACTCGTAGAGCATGGCGTACTCAAAGGCATAGGCCACCGCGTACCGGCAGAGGTACCAGGCGTTGCACAGCGCGCTGGAATAGCGCACCGTGTGGGGGGCGGTGTAGTCCACCGCCACCGCCTCTAACTTTTGGGCCGGCGTAAGGTCGGTGCGGGCAAAATGCTCCCGCAGCTCGAGATGGGCATTATCGACCGTTTCGGCCAGCTGCCAGAGCAAAAGGTCGATGGTATACTGCGCCCGGGTTTTGGCCGCAAGCGGCTGCCAGACCTCCGCCGGCAGGGTAAGGGCCGGGGCGGCCGGGGCTTCGGCCAGCCGAGCGGCAATGGTATGCAGCTCATCGGTGCCGGAGCCGTCGGTGGTAAGCCGCACAAACAGCGCGCCGGCCCCCAAAATCTCCCGCACCCAGGCATCTTTATACTGGTCGTTCCGGCGCTGGTCGGGGTCGTCGCCCCGGTGCTGCTCGCCGTCCACCTCGATCAAAAGCCGGATGGCGTCCCCTTCGCAGAGGGCAAAATCAAACCGGGCGTTCTCCCGAAAGCGCAGAAGCTGCGCATCCCGGCAGGCCGCGGCACGGGCCCCGGTATGGGCCTCGGTGATGTCGCGCAGCGGCAGTTCGGCCAGGATGGTATACCGCCCGCCGAACTGCCCAAACAGGGCAAACTCGAGGCAGCGGGCCGGGGCCGAGAGGGATTCCGCCCCGGTGGTGGAAAACACCCGGCGAAACCGGGGCACAAGGTCAAAGACCGAGCGGCCGGCCGCCCGGTGCAGCCCAAACCGGCCCTGGGGCTCGGGGCAGTTTTGGGCGATGTAGCGCAGCAGCTTGCGGCAGTACATGCCGCCGGCGTCCGGCTCGTCCTCCTCGCCGTTGGGCAGGATGTAGCCGGTCAGCTGCTGCTGAAGCTCCTCGGGCAGCCACTGGGAGGAGGTGATGATGCAGAACTCCCGCTTTGCGCGGGAGACCGCCACGTTTACGATCCGCCGGCGCTGGCACCAGGGGTTCTCGCGGTAGTAGTCCTCCACCGGCAGCAGGTAAACCGCGTCAAAGCCCTTGCCCTGCGCCTTGTGGATGGTCAGGCAGGGCAGCTCCTCGGCGTCCGGGCCGTCGCCGGCCTCGGCAAGGTTGTCGCGCACCTCGCCGTCCAGCCCCACGCCGGCCAGCGCCTGCCGCAGCCGGGCCCCCAGCTCCTCGATCTGGTACCGGAACGGCGAGATCACCGCCGCGCTGAACCGCTCGTTTTGCAGCTGGGGCAAAAGGGCGGGCAGCTCCTCCCGCAAAAAAATGTCGATCTGGCGGCGGTTATAAATTTTGCGCAGCAGCCGCCCCTCTTCCTCGCCCCGGCGCGGAGGCAGCCGGACGGTCTGCTTTTCGCACCAGTCGCCCTCGTACCAGACCGCCCGCATGCAAAACCGCCCGTCGTCCGGCCGGGCCATTACCAGCTGGCCGCCGTAGACATACTGGTTGCAGAACCGGATGATCGAGGGATGGCAGCGGTAGTGCTGGTTCAAAAAGGTGTTGGGCGCCGCGGGGAATTTTTCGGCGCAGGCCTGCAAAAAGCTTTTTTCGGCCCGCTCCTTGTAGAGGTCGGGCAGCTCGGGATGGTTTTCAAAGCACTCCTCCAACTCCGAGGTGATCACCGGGGCCAGCTGCTCGCTGTCGCCAATGAGCACGAGGTGTTTGGCACAGCTCATGGCGATGATCCCCACCATCAGGCTCATCTGGGAGCATTCGTCCGCGATCACAAAGTCAAACTGGCCGTCGAACTCCTGGCCGGTAAAAATTTTGCGCAGCGAGTGCACTGTGCTGGTAAACAGCGGGTACTGCCGCAGGTAGCTGTGGTCGATGGTGCCGGCGTCGCGGTCGATGGCCGTGACGTTCTCGCCCGCGGCCAGCTTTTTGGCCCGCCACTGGCGGATATTGCTCTTGCGGCCCAGCACGGCCAGCCGGCTGTACACCCGCGCGAGGGCCGGGTTTTGCCCGCGCTCCTCCTCAAGCTTATCCACAATGTTGCGCAGCGCCTCGTTGTTGGTGGAGACCACCGCGGCCGTGCAGCCGGGGCAGAGCTCCAGGAGCACCGCCAGCAGGCTGAGGATCATCTCGGTTTTGCCGGTGCCGGGCGGGCCCTGCACCAGCGAGAGGGGGCTGGCCAGCGCCTGCCGGATGGCCTCCACCTGCGCGTCGTAGAGCGGGGGCTGGCGGCTGGCATGCTGGCGCACGAGGGCGGCATCCGGCAATTCGCCCGCCTCCAGCCGGGCCGTGGGGTCCCCCAAAAAGGCGCGCACTAACGGGTTTTGATCCTGCGGGCGGGCGCCGCCGTAAAAAAACTCGAGCGAAAAGGGGTACGCCTCGCCGGTAACCGGGTCCCGCCCGGTGCGCGCGGCTGCCTCGCGGTAGCTGTTCCAGATCTGCTGCATGGGATCTCCTCCTTCGGAGCGTTACAGGGCTTAAAAAAGGCTCAGCTGCTGGGCGTTTTGCGGCGGGTCCCGCAGCGAGCGCACCGGCCGCACCGTGACCTGGTCAGCCTCGGTGAGCGCGTCGCAGAGCAGCGGGGAGGCAGGGTCGTACCGGGCGCAGCGGCGGGCGATGGCCCCGGGCTTAAAGTTTGCATAGCAGTACACGCAGCCATGGGGGCAGGTGTCGTATGCGCCGATGTCCTCACATTTGGCGCACAGGCAGCCCGGCCGCTGGCCGTCCGGCTTTACCCGCAGCGGGCAGCCGATCAGCCGCTCGATGAGGTCGGGGTCGATGCAGCGGTTGTGCTGGATCCCATACCGCTCAAGCGAAAACTCCTCGGCGCAGCTGGCAAGGGCAAGCCCGTTTTGCCGCGCAATGCCGGCCAGCGATGCAAAAAACCGGCCAAGAGCATCCGGGGCGGGCATCTGCGCGCCCAACCGCGCAAGGCTTTTGCCGTTTTTGGCCGGGTAGCTGTCCACCAGGCTTACAACGCATTTTTGGGTGTGGCCGCGCAGCGCCTTTGCCAGCCGCGCAAAGGCCGCCAGATGCGCCTCGGGCGAATAGGCGCCCGAAAACAGGATGGGGTCGTACCGCCAGATCACCCGCTCGGGGCCAAGCGTTTCGGCCAGCGCCAAAAAGGTGTTGATCCGGGCGTTCAGCGGCGGCAGGTGCGGCTCGACCTCGGGGCCGTAGGCGTTGAGGGTGTACTGGAAATAATAGGCGTACTGCTCCAGCTGGTCCAGATGCCCCAGCAGCGGGGCGGGGTTTTTGGTCCAGAACACGATGCAGTCCACCACCTGGGGGGAGAGCTCGAGCCGGCTTACCTGGCGGGGATTCATGGGGTTGCGCACGCAGGCGTACCCCTGCCGCAGGCGGTTTAAAAACCACTCGGAATAAAAGGCCGGGATATCGGTGCGGCGGCTTGCGCTCAGGATCATAACTACCTCCTGGCCCGGAATCGGGCGTGCGGCGGGGCGTTTTTGCGGCGGCGGGAACCTTTTGGGCGGCGGGGCATTTTTGCGGCGGGGCGTTACAAAATGGCGTCGAGGGTGAGCACCTCAAAACCCCCGGCCTTGCCCTTGAGCGGCACCGAGCCGCCCAGCGAGGTGGCGCGGATGCGCCCGGCCAGCGCGTCGGCCACCGCGCGGGAGATGTAAACGGTGCCGCCGGGGGCGTTTGCCTCGAGCCGGGCGGCGGTGTTGACCGTGTCGCCAATGGCGGTATAGTCCATGCGCTGGGGTGAGCCGATGTTGCCCACCACCGCCTCGCCCAGGTGCACCCCCACCCCAAACGAGACGGTGCGCCCGTACCGGGCCATCAGCTCCTGCGAGAGGGCCTCGGAGCCTTTGATCATGTCGCTGGCGGCCTGCACCGCCCGCATCACATAGTCCTCCTGCTGTAAGGGCGCGCCCCAAAAGGCCATGGCCGCGTCGCCCACAAACTTGTCCAGCGTGCCGCCGTTTTGCAGAATGCAGTTTGCAATGAGGGTGAGGTAGCGGTTTAGGATCTCGACCACCTGGCCGGGGCTGAGCTGCTCGGACATGCTGGTAAAGCCCCGCACGTCCACAAACAGCACCGCAATGCGGGTGAGCCAGCCCCCCAGTTCCAGCGCGGCAGGGCCCTCTTTGAGCAGTTCGCTGACGATCTCGGGGGCCACATACCGCTTAAAGGTATTGGTGACCGCCCGTTTTTCCAGCGCCGAGCGCACATAGTTGGCCGCGATGCAGCCCACATACAGCACCGTAACGCCCGCCGGCAGCCAGAGCGGCCGCAGCACCAGCCCCCGCGCATAGGCCAGCCGGCAGAGTACCAGCCAGCCGCCGGCCAGCAGCGCCCACAGCCCGGTGGCCAGCGCCGCCCGCCGCCGCCAAAAGCCATAAAAGGCGGCCAGCAGCAGCACAAACAGGGCCGCAAGCTGCGCGCCATTCCCCGCCTCGGTCTTGTATTCGCCCCAGAGCAGGGCCTGCACCGCGTTGGCCTGGTACTCCACCCCGTACATGGGGCGGGAGTGGTCGGCCGCGGTGAGGTAGCTGTCCTGCAGGCCGGCGGCGTAGGGGCCGATAAGCACGATCTTGCCCGCAAAATACTCCGGCCCACGCTGGCCCGAGAGGATGTCCGCCACCGAGATGTTCTCGCCAAAATCCCCCGGCCGGCCGCTGAAGGGCAGGTACCAAAAGCCGTGGGCGCTTACGGGGGGCAGGGCGGGGGCAGCTTCGCCCCGGCTTTGGCGGTAGAGCCGGGCGGCGGCCAGCGCCATCGAGGGCACCTCGCGGCCGTTTGGCAGGGTAAACTGCAAAAGGTGGTGGCGCAGGATGCCGTCGGTGTCCAGCATGGCGTTGATGTGGCCCTCGCCGGCCGCGGCGGCCAGCGCCGCGTAGGGCTGCTCGTAGCCCAAAAGGGAAAAGTCCTGCAAAGCGTACTCGCCCCCGGCCTGCTGCTCAAGGCCGGCGCCAAACTGCCCGGCGCTGGCTGCGATCACGTTGCCGTACCGCCCCGCCGCCGCGGCCAGCGCCGCGTCCTGCGCCGGGTCGGATTCGCCGGCGTAGAGCACGTCCAGCGCGATCACCGCCGGGCGGCACTCCTGCGACTGGTTGAGGGCTTCGATGACCTCGGCCATCACCCCCCGGCCCCAGCCGGAATAGGGGCCAAGGGCGTCGATGGCCCGCTGGTCGATGCCCACCAGCACGATCTCGCCCTCGCGGGCGCTGGGGCTTTGGTAGAGGGCGTCGGCCGCCGCCCGGTCCAGCCGGTCCAGCAGGCCAAGGCCCGTCAAAAGGGTAAGGCCCGCGGCGGCGGCCAGCCCGGCCAGCAGGGTTTTTGCCCACGGGGGCAGCTGCGGCTGTTTTGGGATGGTTTTCATGGCGACCTCCAGTTTGGCCCGGCGGCAGTGGAAAGCGGCGGGGCTGTTTTTGGGGAGTATCCAAACCAGGGAGAGATGTCTGCCGGCCCCGGCCGGGTGCGTGGGAGCAGTCTCTCAAGGCAACAGGACCCCTGCCCCGAAAGCCTTTCGAGACTCTCCCCCACACCCTGGCTTAGATGTCCATCGGCCGGGCGCGTGGGAACAGTCTCTCAAGGCAACAGGATCCCTGCCCCGAAAGCCTTTCGAGACTCTCCCCCGCGCCCGCCCTGAGCCTTCAAAAGCCCTTGCCGTGGACATTCCCCATTTTTGCCGGGCTGCCGGAGTTACACGGCCGATGTGGGGTCGGCCCCGCCGGGGGCCGCCTCCTGCTGCCAGCAGCGGCTGCGGATAAAGGCGTTTGTGAGGGCGGGGTCCAGCGCGCCCTCCTGTTCGGCCATGGCTTTGAGGATGCCCAGCGCCTTTTGCACCGGCATGCCGGGCTTATAGGGCCGGTCGTCGGCCACAAGGGCGTCAAAAATATCCAAAATCGTGAGGATCCGCACCTCGGGCGGGATCTCGCCGGCGGTAAGCTGCCGCGGGTAGCCCTTGCCGTTGAGCAGCTCGTGGTGGGCCGCCGCCCACTGCCGCACGTGCGAAAGCCCGGCCGAAAAATGGATCTGGGAGAGCAGCCGGTCGGTCATTACCACATGCTGCTGCATGGCCTCGCGCTCGTCGTTTGAGAGGGTGCCCTTGCGGATGCGCAGCATGGCCGCCTCCTCGGCGGTAAGCCAGGGGTGTTCGGCCCCGGTCTCGTCCTGCCAGCGCCGGCCGCAGAGTTCGCCCAGCCATTCAAGCTCCGCATCCTGCACAAAGCCGCAGCGGCTGATGGCGGCGATCCGCTCCTCGGCCGCGCGGGTGTCGGCCGCCAGCTGCTGCTCCTCTTCGCCGGTGATCCGGCCCTCCAGCCGGGCGATGCGTCCGGCCAGCCGGATGGCCTGCATCCGCTGGGCAATGGCGGCGCGCTGGGCCGGCAAAAGCCGCTCGGCCTTGTCCATCACCTCCAGCGGGGTGGTGACCTTGCCCACGTCGTGCAGCCAGACGCTCATCACCAGTTCCTCGATGTGCGCGGGCGAAAAGGGCGGCTCGCCGCCGTTTTGCCGCGCCTCGGCGTTGAGGTAGGCGGCAAAGCGGCCGGCGTTTTCGGCCATGCGGCGGGAGTGGTTGGCGTTGTAGGGGGAGCGGGCGTCGATGGCGGTGGACATCACCCGCACAAACGAGCGGAACAGCTCCTGGATCTCGGCCAGGTACCGCACGTTCTGGATGGCCAGCGCCGCCTGACTGGCCACCGATTCCAGCACCGCGGCCATCCCGGGCGAAAAGGCGCAGACCTCGCCCTCTTCGTCCAGCGCGTTGATGAGCTGCAAAACCCCCAGCACCTCGCCGCGGCCGTGCATGGGCACCACCAGCATCGAGCGGGTGCGGTAGCCGGTGAGGGCGTCGTACCGGATGGGGCCGGAAAAATCGCAGACCTCGCTGTTGTAAACGTCCTCGATGCAGATGGTGCGGTCCTCCAAAAAGGCCAGGGCGCAGACGTTCTCTTTTTTGAGCGGCACCGGGGGCAGGCTGGGCGCGCGGCCGTCGCCGCCCTCGTAGGTGTTCAGGGTGTTGTTGCGCAGGATGCAAAAGCGCAAAGCCTCCCCCTCGCGCAGGTAGAGGGTGCCGGCGTCACACCCGGCAAGATCCATCACGCAGGAGAGGATGGTCTGCAAAAGGCTTCCAAGCTCCTGCTCGCCCGAGAGCCGCGCCCCCGCCTTTAAGAGGGCCTGTAATTTTTGCTGGTTCACAGCTCGATCACCATCCCTTCCTTTGCAAAGCGGCAGCGGGCGTCGGCCGCGGCGGCCGCTTTTTGCTGGGCGTTTAGCATTTGGTCGGTCAGGGCGGCGCCGTAGTGGGCAAACAGCAGGGCCTTTACCCCCGCGCACCGGCCCACCGCAAGCCCCTGCCGCCAGGTGGAGTGCCCCCAGCCGGTTTTTTCCTCGCCGGGGGCAAATCCGGCGTCCCAGATCAGCAGGCCGGCCCCGGCGGCAAACTCCGCCAGCCGGGCGGCCATCTCCCCCTGCAGCTCGCAGTCCAGCCCGTAAACCAGCCGGTGCCCGGGGTCCGAAAGGCGGTAAAGGCAGCTCTTGCCGGGGTGGCAGCCCGCCAGGGTGTCAATCTGCACCGCGCCCTCCGCCGCCCAAAAGCCCTCCCCCACCGGGTGCTCCAGCACCCGCACCCGCGCGGGGCGGCCGGCAAGGCCCACCGGCCAGTAGGGCGGGGCCAGCAGCCCCTGCAAAGCCTTTTGCAGCCCCGGGGGGCCGTGCAGGGTCAGCTCGGCCCCGGGGATATCCAAAAGGGGCAGGGCGGCAAGCCCCAGCAGGTGGTCCAGATGGAAGTGGCTGATCAGGACCTCCAGCCTTGCCGGCCTGCCCGCCGGCAGCAGCGCCCCGCCGGCCGCGGCAAGGCCGGTGCCGGCATCCAGCGCAAGCAGCGGGACGTCTGGCCCGCAGTTTACCAAAAAGCTGGAGGTATGGCCGCCGTAGCCCAGCCGGTCGGCCGCCGGTACGGGCATGGAGCCGCGCACCCCCAAAACCGTTACACGCCAAGCGCCCATGGGCGCACCGCCTTTCGTTTGTTTGCTGCCCTGCGGCCGGCCCCGCATTTTTGGCCGGCCTTACACAAAGGGGTTATAAAACCGGCTGCCGTTTAAAATGACCCCCGCAATGCTGCCCGCGGCCAGCACCGCCCCCAGCGCAATGGCAAGATAGTCGTTTTTGCCAAAGGGGCGGCGGGTGTACCAGGTGCGCTTTTTGGGGTCCTTGCCAAAGCCCCGCAGCTCCATGGCGTTGGCGATCACCTCGATGCGGGCCAGGCTGGAGAGGATGAGCGGCAGCAGGATGCTGACCGAGTTTTTGAGCCGGGCCCACAGCTTTTCCTTGCGGCCCAGCTCGATGCCGCGGGCCTGCTGGGCCTGGCTGATGCCGTGGTAGTCCCGCTGGATATCCGGGATGTAGCGCAGCGCCAGCGAGACCGAGTACCCCACCCGGTAGGACACCCCGATGGCGTTGAGGCTGGCCGCAAACTCGCTGGGGTTGGTGGCCGAGATGAACAGGGTGGCAACCGGCAGGGCCACAAAGTATTTGAGCGAGACGTTAAAGAGGTAGAACAGCTCCTCCAGCGTGAGGTCGTACCGCCAGAAGAGGTGGCAGACCAGGTGGCGGGTTCCGTAGATGGCGGTGCCCTGGTCCGGCGAAAACAAAAAGATAAAGGTGTCGTTGAGCAGCAAGAACACCAGCATAAACACTAAGATAAACCGCACCTCGCGCAGGCGGATCCTGCTGGCCGCAAAGGCCGCAAAGCTGATCACCATCAGCCCCAGCAGCACCCGGGTGTCGTAGGTGATCATGCTGGCAAGGGTGAACAGCAAGAAAAAGATGAGCTTGGTGGCGCCGGTAAGCTGGTGGATGACGCTTTTGCGCGGCAGATAGTTGAGCACCGTATTAGCGGCCATGGCTGCGCACCTCCCGGTCGTACTGGATAAAGCGGTTTACAAATTCTGCCGGCTGGCCGATGCCGCAGCGATTGGCCAGGGTAAACAGGCTGGTCTCCTTGAGGGCGGCCTCTTCCACCAGCTGGGGGCTGCAGAGCAGCTGGGCGGCGGGGCAGTCGGCGATCAGGCGGCCGCGGTTGAACACCAGCGCGCGGGGGGTGTATTCCAGCATCAGGTGCATGTCGTGGGTGATCATGACCACCGTGATGCCCTTGGCGTTGAGGGAGCACAAAAACTCCATAATATCGGTGTACCGCTTAAAATCCTGCCCGGCGGTGGGCTCGTCCAGCAAAATCAGCTCGGGGCCCATCACCAGCACGCTGGCAATGGTCACCCGCTTTTTCTGCCCGAACGAGAGCGCCGAGATCGGCCAGTTGCGGAAGGGGTACAGCCCGCAGACCGTGAGGGTGTCCTCCACCCTTTTGCGCACCTCCTGCTCGGAAAGGCCGCTGTTTTTGAGCCCCAGGGCCACCTCGTCGTAAATAAGGGTTTTGGAGATCATCTGGTTGGGGTTTTGCATCACGTAGCCGATCCGCCCGGCCCTCTGGCGGATGGTGTCCTCCCGGATGTCCCGCCCATCCAGCAAAAAGCGGCCCTCCCCCGGCGTTTCAAAGCCGCAGATCAGCTTGGAAAGGGTGGATTTGCCCGCCCCGTTGCGGCCCACGATGCTCAGCATCTCGCCCTTTTCGATCGCAAAATCGATCCCTTTTAAGGTGTCCTGCCCGCGGGTGTAGCCAAAGCCGATGCCCTCGGCCCGCAACAGTTCGGGCCGGGCGGGGCTCGGGCGCGGGGAGCGCCGCGCAAAACCAATCCCGCAGCTTTTGGCAGTCCCCCTCCGAAAGCCGGATATGCTCAACGTGGTCCGGCTGCATTTCGGGGGTGATGCCGACCCCTGCGTACCGCAGGGCGGTGATGTAAAGCGGCTCCCGGATGCCGTGCCGGGCCAACAGGTCGGTGGAGAGCAGCTGGTTTGGGGGCAGGTCGGCGGCAAGGCGGCCCTCGCTGATCAGCAGGATGCGGTCCACATGCCGCCAGAGCACGTCCTCCAGCCGGTGCTCGATGATCACCACCGCC
Organism: uncultured Oscillospiraceae bacterium; assembly: GCA_910579545.1. Taxonomy (GTDB): domain Bacteria; phylum Bacillota; class Clostridia; order Oscillospirales; family Ruminococcaceae; genus UBA7177. The sequence continues at coordinate 41,104 of CAJTVI010000009.1, forward strand.
GCGCCGGTGCGCTTTTGCACCCGGTCGATCAGCTCGATGGTCTGCTTGCCGGCGGCCGGGTCCAGGTTTGCCAGCGGCTCGTCAAACAGCAGCACCTCCACCTCGTTGACCATCACCCCGGCCAGGCTCACCCGCTGCTTCTGCCCGCCCGAGAGCTCGCCCGGCGCGTTGTCCAGATGGTCCTCCACCCCCACCAGCGCGGCGGCGCGGCGGGTGATCTCGTGCATCTCGGCGGTGGGGCGGCAGTCGTTTTCCAGCGCAAAGGCAATGTCCTCGCCCACGGTCAGGCCGATGAACTGGCCGTCCGGGTCCTGCAAAACGGTGCCCACATGCTGCGAGAGAGCAAAAAGGCCGGCGGTGGGCGCATCCAGCCCGGCCACCGTGAGGCTGCCGGTGCACTCGCCGGGGAAGCAGGCCGGGTTGAGCCCGTTGATGCAGCTGCCCAGGGTGCTTTTGCCGCTGCCGGAGGGCCCCACGATGAGCACCCGTTCGCCGGGGTAGATGTCTAAGCTGATGTCATAGAGGGTGGGGCGCTTTTGGGCGCGGTACTGGAAGGAAAAGTTTTTAAACGAGATGATCGGCTCGGGCATGGCGTTCCTCTCCTTTTGGGGCGGCTTTGGGGCGGGCCGGGGGGCGGGGCCCTGCGGTCTGCGGCTCTGGCGGCCAAGGGCCTGGCCGCTTTGGGAGCCTCCGCCCCGCAAACGGCGCATAAAACAGCAAGAGGAGACAGGGAAACCCGCAAAAAAGCCCCCTGTCCCCTCTTTGATTTTTACCGGTTACTCCTTGTCAAGAGAACCCTTTTTGGCAATGGTCTTGGCGTAGGCCGCGGCCAGCAGGCCGCCCACGATAACGCTGGTAAGGATGTTGGCCACCGCCGCCATGGCCCCCTGCGAAAAGAGCTTTTCGATGGGCTCGGAGTAGATGACGATGTCCAGCACAGGGGCGATGCCGGCCCAGGCGATGAGGTGGGCCACTACGTTGGCGATCACAAAGGTGATCATCTCTTTTTTGCCAAACTGCCCCTCAGACAGCTTGATGGACTTGGAGAGCAGGCCCATGGCCACCCCCACAAAGGCGGAGGCGATGATCCAGCTCCACCAGGGGCTGCCGCCCCAGCTGAGGTCGATGAGGGTGTGGCCGATAAAGCCCACAAGCCCGCCGGCCACCGGGCCGTACAGCAAAGCCAGCAGGGCCAGCACGGCGTACTGCAGGCTGATGTTGGTGTTGGGCACCGGGCTGGGGATGGCCACAAACCGGCCCACCACAAAGAAGAGGGCGGCGCCGATGCCAACGGCAACCACAGTGGTTACGCTGTTCTTTTTCATGACAAAATTCCTCCTTTTTTTAAGGAAAATCACAAGGATAGTATACGTTGCCCGCGATGCAATGTCAAGAAACGGCCCCGCTTTTTTGCGGCGGGGATGGCCGCGCGGGAAAGCGCCCTGCCGCGCGGAGCCGGGCCGGAGGCCACGCCCCAAAAGCCGCGCGGGTAAGGCGGCGGTGAGATAAGAAAACAAAGAATCCAAATCAAATTCGATCCACCGACCATTCGCTGGGCGGCTGTAGCCGCAAGGAAGGGAAGCGAAGGAATACTTGGTGTATTCCAAGCTTTCCTGACGCAGCGGATGCGGCTGACCAGTAGAATGGGGGGCTTTGCTTTCTTGTTGAACCGCCGCTAAAGCCGGGCCGCGCTGTTTTGGGGGCTACTGGCTGATCTTGAGGGACTGCCCATCGCTTACAAGGGTGATGTCGCCGTCCTTTGTCTCATACACCTCTATCCCGGCCTGCCGCAGCAGCGCGAGGGTCTGCGGCTCGGCGGGATTTTTTTGCGAGCAGCAGATGGCCGCGTACCGGGGCGCCGCGGCCGCCAGCAGCTCCTCCAGTGCGGGGTCGTACCGGCCGTGGTGGGGCAGCTTGATAAAATCGCAGGGCGCACAGCCCGGGCCGGCCAGCCATTCGCTGATCCGCCGGCCCTCGGCGTCCCCCATAAAGAGCAGCCGGTTTTGGCCGTGGGTCACCGTGACCACCAGCGAGAGGTCGTTGTCCTCCTCTGCCGGCGGGGCATCCGGGCCGCTGCCCGGCTGGTCTGCCGCCGGTTCCACCAGCAGCTGCGCCGGCCCCAGCGAAAGGGTCAGGGGCGAAACGAGCCGCTCGGGGGATACGCCCTTTTGCGCCAGCACCTCCAAAAAGGCGCGGTACTCGGGGCGGGAGCCCTCGTAGTCCGGCAGCAGCACCCGGCCCAGCTCCAGCCGCCCGGCCAGGGCCGCCGCGCCCCCCACATGGTCTTTGTCAAAATGGGTGATGATCAGCAGGTCCACCCGCGCAATGCCCTGGGCCTGCAAAAAATCCGCCAGCTCCTCGCCGTCCTCGGTTTCTCCGGTGTCCAGCACCATTACGCCGTCCCCGGTTTCCAGCACGATGGCGTCCGCCTTGCCCACCTTTAAAAGGGTGACGCGCACAGCCGGGGCCCCGCCGCCCTGCGGCCCGTACAGCAAAAGTACCACGCCGACCAGCACCGCCAGCAGCAAAACGGCCCAGAGCCGCCTGTTCTGCAAAGCTGCCCGCATGCCATCCCCTCCTTTTCTGCGTCCGGAACCGCCGGCTATTTATGCGCGGCAGGCCGCCCGCCGGGCCCCTGACCAGATTATACCGGCAAGGGCCGGGGTGCGTCAAGGCGGCCTTGCCGCGCCTTGCAATCCGCCGGGCAGCCGGGTATGATAGGAGGTGGAAAAGCATTTTTTGACCGTGCCGCGGCCCCGCAACCGCCGGTTGCGGAATTTCCAGCGGCCGTTGGTAGCCTGCCACGGCATTTTGCGGTAGGATACTGGCAAGGAGGGAAAGCGGATGCTGGCTGAAAACCTATACGCGCTCAGGCACAAAAGCGGGCTGTCGCAGGAGCAGCTTGCCGAAAAAATTGGCGTATCCCGCCAGGCGATCTCCAAATGGGAGACCGGCGCCTCGGCGCCTGACCTGGAAAAGCTGCGGGCCCTGAGCGAATGCTTTGGGGTCACGCTGGACCAGCTTGCGGGCGGCGGGGCGGCAAAGGCGCAGCCGGGCGGGCCCGCCTGTGCCGGGGCGGATACCCCGCCGGACGAGGCAGAGCATGCGCCGCCCGCCCCCCGCGCCGATGCGGCGGCGGGCGGCGCAAACCACACCGGGGCGCAGCCCGCCCCCCGCGATGCAGGCCAAAGCCGGCTTGGCGTTTTTTTGTGCGCCGCGGGCGCGGTGTGCCTGGTTTTGTTCGGGCTTTTAAGCCTGGCCACCCCCTCGCTTGCCGAGGGGGTGAGCGAATCGTCCACGGTCACCCTGAACGGCGCCGGCATCCTCCTTGCCCTGTGTTTGCTGCTGATGGCGGCGGGGCTTGTGCTGATCTTTAAAAAGTAAGGAGGTTTTTTTATGAAGGATCCCCGGCGGCTGGCCCGGCTGTTTGCCGCGCTGGCGGTACTGCTTTCGGACGTGATGTGCGCCGCGGTCGCCTACAACTACTGCGCCCTCGAGTGGGGCGGGCGGTACGCGGGGTACAGCGCCCCGGCCAGCGTCGCCTTTTTGCTCTGCATCCCCTATGGGGCGGGCATCGCGCTGTGCGCCGCGGCGGCCTGGCTGTTCTGCAAAAAGGCCCAAAAGGGCCTGTGACAGCGCCCTGAAGAGGGCCGCCAGAGCATACGAAAAGCCGGGCAGGAACCACGCCTGCCCGGCTCTGTTTTTTGCGTTTTGGGGCCTCCCCCGCGCCGGTGCTGCCAGCGCAGGGGGGCAAGCCGTCAAACGGGGTCGCTCTCGTCCGGCTGTTCGGGCGCGGGGGCCTCGGGGGCTTCAAGGGTTTCGGGCTCCTCGGGCTCCTCGCCGTCCTCGTCCTCCTCCGCCGCAAAGCGGGCGGCCACGGCGTTCATGGCGTCCCGGCCCTTCTGCATCATGACCGGCGCTTCCTCGCGCACCTTGTCGGCCACCGCGCCGGCCGCGTCGGCCACCGCCCTGCCCGCGCCCGCCAGAGCGGCGCCAAGGCCCTCGGTGTCCACGCCCGCCTTTTGGGCCGCGTCGGTCACCGCGTCTTTTACCCGCAGGCCGGCTTCCTTTGCCTTTTCGCCCGCGCTGGCCAGCGCGCTGCCGGCCGCCTCCAACACGGCGGCGGCCCGGTCGGCCGGCTCCTCAGCCTCTTCGGCCTCCGGTTCGGCGTCCTCCGGCTCGTCAGACGAGACCACCCGCAGCTCGGGGTGCTCGCCCTCGGCCAGGGGCTCCTGCTCGTTCAGGACCTCGTCCTCCCCATCAAGCAGTTCTTCCTCGTCCTGCGAGAGCTTTTTTTCGATGGCTTTTGCCGCAACGGCGGCAGCGCCGGCCGCCACGCCGATGCCCAGCAGTTTTGACCAAAAACTCATGGTTGCATTTCTCCTTTCAGTGTGCGGCCGCCGCTTAAATAGGGCCGCCGCTCTGTGCCCGCCGTGCGCTGACGCAAGGCGCGCGCCGCCGGATTTTTCTTTATCATACTACCATCCGGCGCAAAAATCCAGTGGCTTTGGTATTGTTTACAATTTGTTCTTGACAAATTCGACACCTGTCGCTATGATAGGGATGATATCCTTGAAACCGACGTGGAAGAGAAGAGTAGGTTTTCGGCATTGGCCCCTGCAAGAGAGCCCGGCGGGTGGAAACGGGCGGGGTACAGGAAACCGAACATGGCCTCTGAGTTGCGCGGGCGAGGGGCAGGAGCCCTAAACCTGCGACGGGTGCGCCCGTTACCGCGCCAGGCTGTAACCGCCGCCCCCTTGGGGTGCCGCGCCGCAGCTGCAAAGGCCGCCCCCGCGAGGGTGCGGCAAACCAAGGTGGTACCGCGGGTTTTTTCGCCCGCCCTTGTTTTTGCAGGCAAGGGCGGGCGTTTTGTTTTGCGCCGGCCCAACCAAGAGCGCCCCCCTTTTGCGGGGCGGCAGCCCCCGAGCAAAGGAGCACTGAATACAGTATATGATCGAGATCAAACACCTGACCAAGATTTTCCGGGACGCCTCGGGCGAGGTGGTGGCCCTGCGGGACGCCTCGGCCGTGATCGAGGATGGGGACATTTTTGGCATTATTGGCATGAGCGGCGCGGGCAAAAGCACCCTGCTGCGCTGTTTGTGCCTATTGGAGGAGCCCACCGAGGGCGAGGTGCTGCTGGATGGGCAGAGCCTTTCGAGCCTTAAGGGCGAGGCCCGCCGGGCCGCCCACCGCCAGATGGGGGTGGTGTTCCAGGGGTACAACCTGCTGATGCAGAAGACGGTGGCCGAAAACGTGGCCTTCCCCTTAAAATTGGAACGCAGATACGACAAGGCCGCGGTGGCCGCCCGGGTGGCCGAGCTGCTGGAGCTGGTGGGCCTTGCGGACAAGGCGGCCAGCTACCCCAGCCAGCTTTCGGGCGGGCAGAAGCAGCGGGTGGCGATCGCCCGGGCGCTGGCCGCCCGGCCGCGGGTGCTGCTGTGCGACGAGCCCACCAGCGCGCTGGACCCGCTGACCACCCGGGCCATGCTGCGCCTGCTGAAGGACATCAACGCAAAGCTTGGGGTCACCATCGTGATCATCACCCATGAACTGGCGGTGGTGCGCAGCATCTGCAACCGGGTGACCGTGATCGACGCCAGCCGGTTTGTGGAGACCGGCGACGTGTACGAGGTGTTCAACAACCCCCGCAGCGAGATCACCCGGATGCTGCTGGGCGGCGTTTTGGCGGACGAGCAGGGAGAACGGGAGGGCGCGCAGAATGGCTGAGTTTTTTGCAAAATATTCGGTGCTGCTGGGCGAGGGTATTCTGGAGACCCTGTATATGACCCTGGTGCCCACCCTGTTTGCCTACCTGCTGGGGCTGCCCATGGGGGTGCTGCTTACCGTGACCAAGGCCGGCGGGGTGCGCCCCGCGCCCCGGTTTAACGCGGTGTTTGGCTGGGTGGTAAACATCCTGCGCAGCCTGCCGTTTATGATTTTGATGATCTTTATCATCCCCTTTACCCGGCTGATCGCGGGCACCAGCATCGGGGCTGCCGCCGCCTGCGTACCGCTGACCATTGCCGCCGCCCCCTTTGTGGCCCGGATGGTGGAGCAGAGCCTGGAGGAGATCGACGCGGGGGTGGTGGAGGCCGCCCGCTGCATGGGGGCCACCGATCTGCAGATCGTGACCCGGGTGCTGCTGGTGGAGAGCGTGCCCAGCCTTTTGCGCGGGCTTTCGATCAGCACCATTACCCTGCTGGGCTATACCGCCATTACCGGCGCGGTGGGCGCGGGGGGGCTGGGCAACATCGCCTTCCGGTTTGGGTACCAGCGCTACCAGGACGACGTGATGTATGTAACGGTGGTGCTGCTGATTTTGCTGGTGTGCATCATCCAGGCCATCTTTAACCGGCTGGCCTCCCGCGCCGACAAGCGCAACCGGTAAACCTTATTTTGCCTTTTAAGCCGCCGTCCTGGCGGCTTTGGGCAGCGGCCTTTCACCGCTGAATATAAAAAATGGGCGCAAAGCGCCCAGGAAAGTATGGAGGGAATATAAGATGAAAAAGGCATTTGCATGGGTTCTGGCGCTGGCGCTGGTACTGGCGCTGGCGGGCTGCGGCGGCGGCTCGGGCTACAAGATCGGCATCCCGGCCGACGCCACCAACGGCGCGCGGGCGCTGCTGCTGCTGGAGGCGCAGGGCATTTTGACCATGAAGGAGGGGGTGGGCCTTGCCGCCACCGAGCAGGACATTGCCGAAAACCCCTACAAGGTGGAGATCGTGGCCATGGAGGCCGCCAACCTGCCGGCCAGCCTGCCCGACCTTGACCTGGCGGTGATCAACGGCAACTACGCCAGCGGCGCGGGCATCGGCGATTCGGTGCTGGTAACCGAGGACGCCGAGAGCGTGGCCGCCCAGACCTACGGCAACATCCTGGCCGTAAAGCGTGGGCGCGAAAACGAGCCGGCCATCCAGGCGCTGCTGGCCGTGCTGATGAGCAAGGACGTGCAGGACTGGATCGCCGCAAACTACAACGGCATCGTGATGCCGATGGGCGCGCAGGAACTGACCATCCCCGAGATCGGCTCGCCGGTCACCCTCAAGGTGGGCGCCTCGCCCAGCCCCCACGCCGAGATTTTGGAGTATGCCAAGCCGATTTTGGCCGAGCACAACGTGACCCTGGACATTGTGGAGTTTGACGATTATGTGATGCCCAACACCGGCGTGGAGGACGGCTCGCTGGACGCCAACTACTTCCAGCACCAGCCGTATCTCGACGACTTTAACGCCGAGCAGGGCACCCACATTGCCAGCGTGGGCGTGGTGCACTACGAGCCGATGGGCCTGTACCCCGGCAAGACCACGAGCCTTGACTTTGTAAAGTAAGCTTTTGCGCGGTTCCGGCCGCCCCCGCAAAATGCGGGGGCGGCCTTTTTGCCCGGGCGGCCGGGTGCGTGGGAGCAGTCTCTCAAGGCAACAGGACCCCTGCCCCGAAAGCCTTTCGAGACTCTCCCCCACCCCCGGCCTTAGCCCCCTAAAACTCCTTGAAATGGACGCTCCCCGGGCGGCCCGCGGCCTTGACACCGGGGGCAAAAGGGCTTATCCTATGAACGGATGTTCCTATGCAATAAAACGCGCCTGCCGGGCGGGTGCGGCGGGCAGGAGGTGCGGCAATGAAGCTGATCATTGAGGGGATCGCCCTGTTCCTTTTTGTGGCCATCCTGAGCGCCGTCGACCTGGCAATCGAGGAAGGCAGCGGGGGGTACCTTGTGTGGGTACTGGTGTTTATTGTGCTGATCGCGCTGCTGTTTAGGTTCCTTCGCTGGTGGAAGGACCTGTAAAAAACGGCCCGGGAGCTTGCACAGAAGGGGCCGCGGCGCACCGGCGCTGCGGGATAAGGAGGGACCGGCCCAATGCTGGAGTTAAAAGGGATCGCCTGGGGGCTGCCGGGCGGCGAGGAAATTATCAAGGACGTAAGCTTTTCCGTGCCCACCGGCCGGCTGGTGGTGGTGACCGGGCCGAACGGCGGCGGCAAAACCAGCCTAGCCAAGCTGATCGCGGGGCTGGAGGCCCCTTCGGCCGGGCAGATTTTGCTGGATGGGCAGGACATTACCGGGCTGGACATTACCGCCCGGGCGCGGGCCGGGGTGGGCTATGCCTTCCAGCAGCCGGTGCGCTTTAAGGGGCTGACCGTGCGGGACCTGCTGGAACTGGCCGCCGGCCGTCCGATGGACGAGGCGGCCCTGTGCGAGGTGCTGGGCAAGGTGGGGCTGTGCGCCAACGAATACATTGACCGGGAACTGAACGCCAGCCTCTCGGGCGGGGAGATCAAGCGGATCGAGATCGCGAGCGTGTTGGCCCGCAGGGCAAAGCTTTCGATTTTTGACGAGCCGGAGGCCGGCATTGACCTGTGGAGCTTTGCCCGGCTGGTGGAAACCTTTGAGGAACTGCGCAAAAACGCCGCCGGCACCCTGATGATTATCAGCCACCAGGAGCGCATCCTTGCCATTGCGGACGAGATCGTGGTGATCGCCGAGGGCCGGGTGCGGGCGGCCGGCCCCCGCGGGGAGGTTCTGCCCACCCTGCTGGGCAACGAGCGGGCGGCGCGCTGCCCGCTGGGGAAAGGGAGTGCCGTGGTATGAGCGAGATGAACCAGATTACCGAGCAGCTTTTGCGGATGGTCTCGGATTTTGATGGGGCCTTTACCGGCGCCTACAACATCCGGCAGGACGGCGAGTGCGCGGGGCGGCAGTCCAGCCCCAACATCCGGCTGGAAAACAAGGCCGACGGCCCCGGCCTTGTAATCCAGGTGCTGCCCGGCACCAAGGGCGAGACAGTGTATATCCCCGCCTGCGTGACCCACAGCAATCTGGACGACCTTGTGTACAACGACTTTTTTATAGGCGAGGGCGCGGACGTGGTGATCGTGGCCGGCTGCGGGGTGCACGCGGACGGCGAGGAGGACGCGCGCCACAACGGCATCCACCGGTTTTTTGTGGGGCGCGGCGCGCATGTGCTTTACAAAGAAAAGCATGTGGGCACCGGCAGCGGGGCGGGCGCGCGGCGGATCGACCCGGTCACCGACATCACCCTGGCCGAGGACGCCTGCCTTGAGATGGACACGGTGCAGCTGGGCGGGGTGGACACCACCCTGCGCAAAACCACCGCCAGCCTTGCCGCCCGGGCGAGGCTGATCGTGCGGGAGCGGCTTTTGACCGAGGGGGGCCAGCAGGCCGAGAGCGATTTTACCGTGACCCTTACCGGCGAGGACTCGGGGGTGGACCTTGTTTCCCGCTCGGTGGCAAAGGGGCATTCGCGGCAGGTTTTCCGCTCGAACCTGCGGGGGCTTGCCCGCTGCACCGGCCACTCAGAGTGCGACGCCATCCTGGCCGAGCAGGGCAGCGTGCTGGCCCTGCCGGGTCTGGAAGCAAAGCACCTGGATGCCGCGCTGATCCACGAGGCCGCCATTGGCAAGATCGCGGGCGAGCAGCTGCTCAAGCTGCGCACCCTGGGCCTGACCGAGCAGGAGGCCGAGGAGCGGATCGTGGCGGGGTTTTTAAAATAACCCCTCCAATTGCTTTTGCGGCTTTGCTTTATTGCTAAGCCGCCGCTTTGCCGGCGGGGCGGCGGCAAACGCCGGCCTGCAAACGCACCCTGATGCCCGCCGGTGGCGGGGCAGCGGCAAATGCCGCCCTGCCGCCCCCGGCACGGCCTGTTTTATGCAGAAAACCCCGCCCGCCCAGGCAAAAACGCCGGGGCGGGCGGGGTTTTTTATGCGTATTATTGATCCTTTTTGCCCTTGCCGAACTTGCTGAGGTCAAACTTGTACTCGGTGCCATTGCGGATGCGCTGGATGTTGGAGCGGTGCATCCAGATGACCAGCCCGCCCATGATGGCGGCGCAGAGAGTGGTAAACAGGATATCGCCCCCGCGGTACCAGGCGTACAGGGCGGTAAACACCGGGTAGAGGGCCGCGGCGGTGATGCTGCACAGGCTCATCATGCGGAACATGAGGAACTCGATCACAAAGATCACCGCCAGCGCCAGCACCACCGGCGGCGCGGTGGCCAGGATGGCGCCCGCCGCGGTGGCCACCCCCTTGCCCCCCTTAAAGTGGAACCAGATGGGCCAGAGGTGCCCCAGTACTGCGCAGAAGGCCGAGATGTAGGCGCCCACCAGCGCCGCCTCGGGGTTCAGGTTTACAAGGGTGACCAAAAACCGCCCCAGCAGGGTGGCTATGGCCCCCTTGCCAAGGTCGCCGATGATGGTAAGACCGGCCGCCTTGCCGCCAAAGGTGCGCAGCATGTTGGTGGTGCCGGCATTGCCGCTGCCGTGGGTGCGGATGTCGTCCTTATACATCCGTTTGCTGACCATGATGCCAAAATCCAGGCTTCCGATGAGGTAGGCCAGCACACCGCCCAGCAGCCACATGCCAATGGTGGGCCAGGAAAAGCGGGTGGTTACAAAAATAGCGGTGGGGCCATCCGCCCCGCCGATGATGCCGATGCTGGCCTGGGCAAAAAACAGCCGTGTGATCGCATTGAACATTGCTATTCCCTCCTTTGCAGACGCTGCTGCTCTGCCGGGCCGGCCCATGTTCCCCTGCCCCGCGGCCGGTTTTTGTGCGGCGCGGCGGCATGCCAGCCCTGTATTGATTCCCCGCCGGACGAATTTTCGTCCGGCAAAATGGGGGTCTGGGGGGCGCGCCCCCCAGATCGGCCTTTTTACGCCGCCCCCCAGATCGGCCCTTTTACGCCGTTAGCCTTACGGCCGGCCCTTGGCGCTGCCGTCGCCCCGCTCGCGCACCAGCATGCGCACCGGCGTGCCCTCAAGGGCAAAGCTCTCCCGGATCTGGTTTTCGAGATACCGCTGGTAGGAAAAATGGAAGAGATCCCTGCGGTTGACAAAACAGACAAAGGTGGGCGGCCGGGTGGACGCCTGGGTCATGTAAAAAATCTTGAGCCGTCGCCCCTTGTCGCTGGGAGGCTGCACCCGCGCGGTGGCCCGGGCCAAAAGCTCGTTGAGCACCCCCGTGCGCACCCGCAGCGCGTTGTTGGCGTCCACAGTTTTGATCGTTTCAAACAGCTTGTCCACCCGCTGGCCGGTTTTGGCGCTGATGAACAGGATGGGCGCGTAGGCCATAAAGCTAAAATCGTTTTCCAGCTTTTTGCGCATGGCATCCATCGTTTTGTCGTCTTTTTCTACCGCGTCCCACTTGTTGACCGCGATGATGCAGGCCTTGCCCTGCTCGTGGGCGTAGCCCGCCACCTTGCTGTCCTGCTCGGTAAAGCCCTCGGTTGCGTCGATCATGACAACGCACACCCGGCTGCGCTCTACCGCCGCCAGGCTGCGCAGCACACTGTACCGCTCTACCCCATCCTCTACCCGGCCCTTTTTGCGCAGGCCGGCGGTGTCGGTAAACATAAAGCTGCCAAAGCGGTTGTCCACCGGGCTGTCGATGGCGTCCCGGGTGGTGCCGGCCTCGTCGGCCACGATCATCCGCTCCTCGCCCAGGATGTAGTTTACAAGGCTGGACTTGCCCACGTTGGGCCGGCCGATCACCGCCACCGGGATCCGCTCGTCCTCCTCCTCGCCTTCGCCGGGCCAGGCCAGATGGGCGCACACCGCGTCCAGCAGATCGCCGGTGCCGTGCCCGTGCACGCTGGACACCGCCACCAGCTCGCCCAGGCCAAGGGAGTAGAAATCGTACAGCTCAAGCGGCGGCTCGCCCACCCGGTCGCACTTGTTCACCGCCAGCACCACCGGCTTGCCGCTGCGCTGCAAGAGGGCCGCGATCTCCTGGTCCTGGGCGGTGACCCCGGCCGTGAGGTCGGTGACCATCACGATGCAGTCGGCCGAATCGATGGCAAGCTGGGCCTGCCGGCGGATGTGCGCCAGGATGCCGTCGTCCGCCCCCGGCTCGATGCCGCCGGTATCGGCCAGCAAAAAGCGGCGGTTCTGCCACTCGCACTCGGCAAAAATGCGGTCCCGGGTAATGCCGGGGGTATCCTCCACAATGGCCAGCCGTTGGCCGATGAGCTTGTTAAAAAGGGTGGATTTGCCCACGTTGGGCCGGCCCACCACCGCCACAATGGGTTTTGCCATACCGTTGTTTCCTTTCTTTAGCGTCCCGCGCCGCGCCCGAGGGGTTTTGACGCGCCTACTCCCGCGCGCCGATCAGCGCCCGCAAACAGTCGCCGCCGTCGCTGGGCAGGATCAGCACCCGCACCCCCAACGCGCGCTCCAGCTGCTGCACCGTAATGTCGTCCAAAAAGCGGTCCCGCTCGGTGCGCAGCATGTTTTCGGGCACGCCCAGCAGCCTGCTGTGCAGCCTGCCCCTGCACTGGGCAATGATGTCGGTTGCGGTAACCAGCCCCGCCACGGCCACGTTGCCGCCAAAAAAGTCGTTGCGGATGGGGTGCACCCAGAGCGAGACGCCCCGGTGGACCCGCTGGGCGGCCGCGGTGAGCTCGTGGATGAGCGGCGCGGCCATGGTGCCGGTAACAAGGTCGATCCGGCGGGGCACAAGGGGCGTTTTGCGCCGGGCAGAGGCCAGCGCGGTCAAAAACGCCTCCCGGAAGCTGCGCCACATGCCCACCCCGTTTTCCAGCTGGGGGTACCCCTCGTAAAAAACCGCCGGCGGTACCGGCCGCCCGGCCAGCAGGTACCATTCGTCCCCCGGATAGATCAGCCGGCTGCCGCAGCGCTTTTTGCAGCTTTCGCCCGCCTCCTCTAAAATATCCAGCACCTCGCCCGCGCTGGCCGCATCGTAGGGGGTAAGCGGGTAAAGCCCCTTGCGGTAGGCGGTAAGCCCGCTGGGCACCGCCGCGATGCTCTGCACCGCCGGGTGCAGGCCGGCCAGGTCGGCCAGGGTGCGGCGCAGCGCCTCGCCGTCGTTGACGCCGCGGCAGAGCACCAGCTGGCAGTTGAGGGTGATGCCCGCCTCGGCAAACTCCCGCAGGTAGCCCAGCACCTCGCCCGCGCGCTTGTTGGCCATCATCCGCACCCGCAGGGCGGGGTCGGTGGTGTGCACCGACACATTGATGGGGCTGATGTGCATCGCCTTGATGCGGTCCACCTCGCGCCGGTTCAGGTTGGTCAGGGTGATGTAGTTGCCAAACAAAAAGGAGAGCCGCTCGTCGTCGTCCTTAAAATACAGGCTCTCGCGCAGGCCGGGGGGCAGCTGGTCGATAAAGCAGAACATGCAGTGGTTGGCGCAGGCGTGCTGCTGATCGATAAGGTAGGTGGCAAAATTGCAGCCCAGCGGCTCGTACTCGGCCTTTTGCACCGAGAGGTAGCGCAGCTTGCCCTCCATCGAAACGGCCAGCGAAAACGCGGCGGGGGTGGTGTAAAACTGGTAGTCCAGCATGTCGTTGAGTTCGTTCCCGTCCGCCGAGAGCAGCACGGCCCCGGCCGAAAGGCCCAGCCGTTCGGCCGCCGAGCCCTTATCGACCGACTGTACCCGTATTGCCATGGCCGCCGCCCCCTTTTGCTGTGGTAAGCCCGCCGGGCGGGCCGTTTGCGCGCCGCCGCTTGCGGCGGCGGGGCCGGGCCCCGCCGACCCGCCCAAGGCCGCCGCCCGCTACAAACCGCCGCTCCGCGCGGCATGCTGTACGCCGTGATAAGAAAAAGAGGAAGGCAAAAGCGCCCTCCCCCCTCTTTGGCCCTGCTCAGGCCTCTTTTTTGACGATTTCCTTGCCCTTGTAGTAGCCGCAGTTGCCGCATACCTGGTGGGGAAGTTTATACTCGCCGCACTGGCTGCATTTTACCAGCGCGGGAGCCTCCAGCTTCCACACAGAGGAGCGGCGTTTGTCGCGCCGTGCCTTGGAAACCTTTCTCTTGGGTACTGCCATCTTAGCACCTCCTCATATGGGAATCAATCGAGCAGTCTTTTCAAACCGGCCATCCGCGGGTCCAGGCTGGGGCTTTGCTGCGGGTCGGTACAGCCGCAGCCGTCCCGTTTGGGCCTGCCGCAAACCGGGCACAGGCCCTCGCAGCCCGGCTGGCAGAGCAGCAGCGGCTCGGCCTCGAGCACAAGCTCCTGGTACACCAGTTCGTCCAGCGGCAAAAGGCCGCCGGGCAAAAGCGGGAGTTCCAGCTCGCCCCCGGCAAGGTCCGCCGGGCGCACCAGCCACTCGCGGCAAAAGGCGTAAGCCTGCTTTGCGGGCGCAAGGCAGCGGGCGCATTCCCCCGCTGTTTCGGCCTCGATGCCGCAGGTAAGGCGCGCGCCTTCGGCGGTGGGCAGGGCGCTGAACTGCACCCGCACCGGGGCCTCGACGCGATAGCCCGGAAAATCCCACCCGGACAGGTCCAGCGAAAAAGCTGTTTGGTAAGGCGTGCGGCCGCGCTCCAAAAAAGTTTTCAGGTCAAACTGCATGGTCCACCTCTTGGCAGGGCATAACACGCCCCTGAAACGGCCGCCTAATCAGTATACCGAAACCCGCGCGCTTTGTCAACACAAAACTGCGAAGAAACCGGGTAAAAAGCCGCCAATGCGGGCCGTTTTACGGCCCGCATCGGCAAAAGCGCAAAACAAAAGGGTCACAGGTGTTTTTTAACAGAATCCGGCAGTTCTTCCTCACTGGCCGAAACGGTAACGGTAACCTTGACCGCGTCGCCGGCCTTGAGCTCGATGGCGTCCAACAGCTGGGCCAGCTTTTCAAAGTCCCGCCCAACGATCTTGAGGATGCCGTCGATGTACAGCTCGGTGATGTCGTAGTTGCCGGCCAGCACGCCGCACACAAAGCCGTAAAACATCTCGCCGCCGGTGATGTTGTACTCGTCCACGTCGATCAGGCGGGCCTTGTGCACGATGTCGTAGGTAAGCTTCATGGATTTTTCGATGACCACCACATTGCCGGACGTGGTTTTGGCGGCGTGGTTGATCTGCTCGATGATGGTCTTGGTCTTGCCGGAGCCTTTGGTACCAACTACCAGTTTTATCATGGGGGTTACCTCCTTTAATTTTGCGCGTATTTTGCGCGGCGGATGCCTTTGCCGCGGCAGGGTTTACAGGAAAACGGCCTCAGCGCAGCTTTGCCTCCAGCTCGGCCTTCTGGGCCTCGTAGCCGGGCTTGCCCAAAAGGGCGAACATGTTCTTTTTGTAGCTCTCAACGCCGGGCTGGTCAAAGGGGTTGACCCCCAGCAGGTAGCCGCTGATGGCGCAGGCCCGCTCAAAGAAGTAGATCAGCCGGCCGAGGTTTTCCTCATCCAGCCTGTCCACCTCCAAAAGGATGTTGGGCACGCCGCCGTCGGTGTGGGCCAGAATGGTGCCCTCCATCGCCTTGCGGTTGACCACGCTCATGTTCTGATCGGCCAAAAAGTTGAGGCCGTCGAAGTTTTCGGCGCTCTTGTCAATAAAGAGGTCCCGGGCCGGCTGCTGGATATCCACCACTGTCTCAAACATCAGCCGCGCGCCGTCCTGCACGAACTGGCCCATCGAGTGCAGGTCGGTGGAGAAGATCACGCTGGTGGGCATCAGGCCCTTGTGGTCCTTGCCCTCGCTCTCGCCAAAGAGCTGCTTGTACCACTCGTTCATCATGGTAAAGTTGGGCTCGTAGCAGGCCATCAGCTCCACCGATTTGCCCTTGCGGTACAGGATGTTGCGGGCCGCGGCGTAGCGGTAGCAGTCGTTCTCGGGCGAAAGGGTGCTGTAATCGGCCATGGCGGCGGCAGCGCCGGCCATGAGCTTGTCAATGTCGCACCCGGCGCAGGCGATGGGCAAAAGCCCCACGGCGGTGAGCACCGAGTAGCGGCCGCCCACATCGTCCGGCACCACAAAGGTCTGCCAGCCCTCGGCGTCGGCCAGCTGCTTGAGGGTGCCGCGGGCCTTGTCGGTGGTGGCGTAGATGCGGCCTTTGGCCTCCTCCTTGCCCACCGTGTCCTCCAGGTACTGCTTAAAGATGCGGAAGGCCAGCGCCGGCTCGGTGGTGGTGCCGGATTTGGAGATGACGTTGACGCTCAGCCGCTTGCCCTCGCAGCAGTCCAGGATGTCCTTGAGGTAGGCCGGCGAGATCGAGTTGCCCACAAAAAAGATCTGCGGGGTGGTTTTGGCGGTGCAGTTGTACATGCAGCCCCGCAGCGCCTCGATGGCCGCCCGGGCGCCCAGATAGCTGCCCCCGATGCCAATGACCACCAGCACGTCGCTGTCGGCCATGATCTTGGCCGCGGCGGACTTGATGCGGGCAAACTCCTCCTTGTCGTAGTCCCGCGGGAGGTTTGTCCAGCCCAAAAAGTCGCTTCCCGGGCCGTTTTTGCCCTCGAGCAGCGCGTGGGCCGCCTCTACCTGCGGGTAGATGGCGGAAAACTCCTCTTCCCGGATAAAACCTGCCAGATGCTTGCCGTTGAATCGGACGCCCATTGCCAATTCCTCCCATAATACCGCGGGAAAAGCCCCAAAAGCCCCTGCGCGCCCGGCAAAAGCCAAAGGCGGGCAAACGCCCGGGCCTCCCTTTTGAGTTTTGTTACTATAACTATACCTTTTTGCAGGGTTGCTGTCAAGGCGAAAGCGGGGGATGGAAAAAGGATATAAAAGCCGCCGCGGCGGGCGGCGGGCCTGTTTTATGCGCGTTTTTGCGTTAAATTTTTGCCGGCGGGCAAACCGCGCACAGCAAAAGCGCGGCAAAAAAGCGGTGCCGGAGGGGCCGCTTTTTTGCCGCGGGGGCGTTTGGGGACCGCTTGGGGGCCCCGGGGGCTCTGAGGCCGCCTGGAGGGCGCAAGGCCGCAGGGCCGCTTGCAGTACACAGCACGGCGGCGCCGCCCGGGGGCACGGGGCCGCGGCCCCCACACAGTGCGCTTAAAGCACCAAAAGGGCCTTGAGCAGCCAGCGCAGGCTGAGGGCAAAGTCCATGCGGGGCACCTCCCCCGCCGCGCAGACCGGGTACTCGCCCAGCACGGTTTCGCCGGCCAGCACCCGCACGCTGCCCACCGGCTGGCCGGCCCCCACCGGGGCCTCCAGCACCTCGGGCAGCTGCACCTCCACCGTTAAGGACGCGCCCTCCCCTTTTTTGAGCAGCAGCTGGCCGGGCAGCTGGTAGCCAAGGCCCACCTCCTCCGCCGCGCCCCGGCGCACCGGCAGGGTTTGGGGGGCGGTGTCCGGCAGGGCGGGGGCGCCGGCCTCAAAGTTGGCAAAGCCGTAGTCCAGCAGGGTGGTGGCGGCGGCAAACCGGTCCTCGCTGGAGGGGCTGCCCAGCACCACCGCGATCAGCGAGAGACCGTCCCGGGTGGCGCTGGCCGAGATGCAGACCCCCGCGCCGCTGGTGGTGCCGGTTTTGAGCCCGGTGATGCCCGCGTACCGCCGCAGCAGCTTGTTGGTGTTGATCAGCTGGGTCTGCCCGCCGCGCAAAGAGTCCATCCAGATGGTGGTATACTGGGTGATCGCGCTGTGGTTTTGCAGCATCTCGCGGCTCATCACGGCCACGTCCCGCGCCGAGGACACATGCCCCGCACGGTCCAGTCCGCAGGCGTTTTCAAAATGGGTGGCGCTCATGCCCAGCTCCTGGGCCTTTTGGTTCATCATCTCCACAAACACCGGCTCGGAGCCGCCGATCAGCTCGGCCACCGCCACCGCCGCGTCGTTGGCGCTGGAGACACAGATGGCCTTGAGCATCTCGTCGAGGGTGAACTGCTCGCCCGGCTCAAGCCAGATCTGGCTGCCGCCCATATCGTAGGCGTGCTCGGACACCGGCACCGTGTCCGAAAGGCTCACCCTCCCCTCCTCCAGCGCCTCAAAGGTGAGCAGCAGGGTCATGACCTTGGTGATCGAGGCGATGGGCACCGGCATATCCGGCTCTTTTTCGTACAGCACGGTGCCGGTGGCCTGGTCGATGAGGATGGCGGCGCGGCAGGGCACATCAAAGCCGGGCAGCTCAAAGCGGGAGGTCTGCACCGCGCCCTCCTCGGCGCGGGCCGGCGGGGCCAGGGCAAGGGCCAGCGCCGCCAGTGCAAGGGCCAGCGCCGCCAGTGCAAGGGCCAGCGCCGCCGCGCGGCGGGCGGAATGAAGCTTTTGCATGGGGATTCCTTCCTTCCACGAGATACTATTTGTCCAAGTATATGCCGGCGGCCGGGGAAATATTTTTGCCGGGCGGCGGCCCGCAGGGGTAACAGGCAGCCTGGTTTTTAAAGCGGCCCCGCGCTTTGGCCCCCGGGAGTACCCAGGTCCGCCGATCGGGGGCGTGGGAGCAGTCTCTCAAGGCAACAGGACCCCTGCCCCGAAAGCCTTGCGAGA